>NZ_JBNLYE010000052.1:0-21620 GCF_050172095.1 Bacillus sp. GMs2/2 | reverse complement strand
TCACAATAGGTTTCTCCTGTTCTTTTTTAGAGGCCTGTCTTACAGGTTTTTCTTTAAAAGATAAATAACTGAAAATTAAGAACTATAATCTTTGAAAGAGGTGGGGCATACACATAACAAAAAAGGGATTGTTTAAGAGAGGGGGATAAGAAATGGTTTTGTTTGGTTATCCACTTGAAACAATTTATTTATACGGATTTATTATTGCTACTATACTCACTGTGATTTATATCTTTTTTGGAGATATATTTGAATCCATATTTAGTTTTGGAGGCGGATCGGTATCCGTTGTTACTTTATTACTTAGTTTTTTCGCCATGTTATGTGGGCTTAGTTATATAGGAGAATATTTATTTTCCTTTAATAGCATTCTTATTTTCGGGGCTGCATGTGCTATATCCTTTATTGGTGTATTCATAATGAAAATACTAATTTTAAAGCCAATTGCAGAAGCAGAACAAAATACTGTGCAACGTATGGATGAGTTCATAGGTTGCAAAGGGGAAGTCATTACAACAATTCCTACAGAAGGATTTGGAGAAGTACTAATATCCTCTCAATTTGGAAGTAATGCAATTCCAGCTAAAACAATTGGGAAAAAAGATATTTCACAAGGAACTGAAGTTATTATCGAGGGAGTCCAAGATGGTGTTTTACTTGTACAAAACATCGCTTATTCTTTAAAAAAACCAAAATTATAAGGGGGAATTCACATGACGATTCCATTAATTATTGGTGGAGTGTTACTCGCAATTTTAATTCTACTCATTTTAGTATTCATTACGAAGTATCGAACAGTTGGACCAGATGAAGCGTTAATTGTTACAGGGAACTGGCTTGGTGGCGGAAAAAATGTAGTTACCACTGATGATGGAAAGAAGATTAAGATTATTCGCGGTGGCGGTACATTCGTAGTTCCAATTATGCAACGAGCAGAGCCTTTAAGCCTATTAAACTATAAGTTAGAAGTGGGTACACGTGATACGTATACGAAGCAAGGTGTTCCAGTTACAGTAAATGGTGTTTCTATTATTAAAGTAGGTTCTACGATTGAAGAAGTATCTACAGCAGCTGAGCAATATTTAGGAAAAGAAACAGAAGAGTTAAAAGTAGAAGCAAAAGAAGTTTTAGAAGGTCATTTACGTGCGATTTTATCTTCTATGACAGTAGAAGATGCGTATAGTAATAGAGAGCAATTTGCTCAAAAAGTACATGAAGTAGCTTCTACTGATTTAAAGAAAATGGGTCTTCGCATCGTTTCCTTTACAATTAAAGAAATTATGGATAAGAATGGTTACTTAGATGCACTTGGTCAGCCGCAAATTGCGACAGTGAAGCGTGATGCAACAATTGCGAATGCAGAGCGTGAAAAAGAAGCTCGTATTGAAAAAGCTCGTGCTGAGAAAGAAGCAAAAGAAGCTGAATATCAACGTGATGCTCAAATCGCTGAAGCTGAAAAACATAAAGAATTAAAAGTACAATCTTATAAGAGAGAGCAAGAACAAGCTCGAGCAGACGCGGATCTTTCTTACGAATTACAACAAGCGAAAGCACAACAAGGTGTTACAGAAGAGCAAATGCGCGTTAAAATCATTGAGCGTGAGAAACAAATTGAATTAGAAGAAAAAGAGATTGCGCGTCGTGAGAAGCAATATGATGCAGAAGTTAAGAAAAAAGCAGATGCAGATCGCTATGCTGTTGAGCAATCAGCGGAAGCAGAAAAAGTGAAACAAATTAAAAAGGCAGATGCGGATCAATATAAGATTGAAGCTGAAGCGAGAGCTCGTGCAGAAGAAGTACGTGTAGAAGGTTTGGCGAAGGCGGAAATTGAAAAAGCGCAAGGTCAAGCAAAAGCAGAAGTACAAAAAGCACAAGGTACAGCGGAAGCGGATGTTATTAGATTAAAAGGTTTAGCAGAGGCAGAAGCGAAACAAAAAATTGCAGAGGCATTCGAGTTATATGGCCAAGCGGCAATTATGGATATGGTTCTTAAAATGCTTCCAAGTTATGCGAAAGAAATTGCAAGCCCACTTAGCAATATTGATAAAATTACAGTTGTCGATACAGGTGGCGGTGGTAAAAATAGCGGCGCCGGAAAAGTTGCAGGTTATGCGACTGATTTAATGGCAACAATGCAAGAAACGTTAAAAGCTTCTTCTGGAATTGACTTAAAAGAGCTATTAGAAGGATTTGCAGGAAAAGGAGCGGTACAACAATTATCAAGTGATAAACCTGTTGTATCTGTAGTAGAAGATGAGAAAAAAGAAGTAGAAAAAGAGAAAGAATAGTAAGGCGGGAGAGACCTCTAGTAAGTACGATGCTAGAGGTTCTTCTGTGAATTATAATATTTCGAATAATATACATTTTTATATATTGTTTTAATTATTTAATTTATATAGAATGAAAAAGGTATGTATTAACTCTTTAATAGAAAAAGAGACAAAGAGTTAATACAATTAATCGTGTAATTTATATAAATAAATTAAATGTGAGATAATTACATTTAAAAAGGTATGGAGGGGTAGAAATATGTTTCAAGGGAAATTAAGGAGTAGTAGTCTAAAAGCAAAGTTACTTGTGTCATTTGTTATCATTTTAATTCTTCCAAGTATTGTAATTGGTTGGACGTCTTATCAACAAGCAAAGACAAATTTTAATGAAACAATTTTACAATCAGCGAAAGATAACGTAAAGATTTTAAATAATGTTATTAACAAGGAGATAGACAGTAAAAAGGTAGACGCAGTATATTTTACAAAGTTATTTAATGGAGTAAGTTACGGAACTGATCAGCTCCAAAATGTGCAAAATAAATTAGAAGAATATAATAAATTACATCCAGAAATAGAAGCAGTTTATACGGGATCTAGTACGGGACAATTTATTCAATCACCGTCTATTCAAATGCCAGATGGGTATAATCCTACCGAAAGAGATTGGTATAAAGAAGCAGCGAAAAAAAGCGGAGAAGTGGTTATCACAGCCCCATATAAGTCAAGTACAACAGGGAATATTGTTATTACAATAGCAAAACAAAATGAGGATAAAAGTGGTGTTCTCGGTATTGATTTAATTATTAATGATATTGTAAATACTTCAAAAATGGTCAATATCGGCAAAAAAGGATATGTAGCAATCTTTGACCAATCTAAAAATGTAATAGCGCATCCAACGATGAAGCCAGGTGACAAGGTAGAAGAAAAAGTGGAGAAGGAATTGTATAAACAAGAAACAGGTGATTTTAAATTCAAACTTGATGGTGATGATCGCAATATTACCTTTATAACAAATAAGCAGACTGGATGGAAAATAGCAGGAATTATGCCTTCAAAAGAAATTATCGAAGCAGCTAACCCTATTTTCTATAAAACAATAACTGTTATTGGTATTTCATTAGTAATTGGTGGGATTTTAATTTACTTCATAATTGCTTCTATTATTAGTCCGTTAAAACAACTTGTTATATCATCGAAAAAGATTAGTGAAGGCGATTTAACAGAGTCAATTACAGTTCATTCTAAAGATGAAATTGGACAGCTAGGAGAAAGTTTTAACGAGATGGCTGCATCGTTACAAAGTGTCATTTCCAATATAAACACTTCAGCAAGTCATGTAGCGGCATCTTCAGAAGAATTAACAGCTAGTATGAAGCAGACAAGCGAAGCAACGGAACAAATTACACAGGCGATAGAGCAAGTATCAAGTGGTGCAGAAATACAAACGAAAGAAGTTGAAGAAGGAGCAACATTGTTAGAAGAGGTTACAGAAGGAATTCAGCGTGTTGCAGATAGTTCTTCATTAGTATCTACAGCCTCTATGTATACGAAGAAAAAAGCTGAAAATGGTGGGAAGTTAGTTGAACAAACTGTGAATCAAATGCAATTAATTCATGAGTCTGTTTCGCAGTCAGACAAAATCATTGGTTTGTTAGACGATAAGTCGAAACAAATTGGAGCAATCCTTGAAGTGATTCAACATATTGCTGAACAGACAAATTTATTAGCGTTAAATGCGGCAATTGAGGCTGCGAGAGCTGGAGAGCAAGGAAGAGGATTTGCAATTGTAGCAGATGAAGTGCGAAAGCTAGCAGAACAATCAGGACAGTCTTCTACGGAAATTGGGAAACTAGTGAAAGAGATTCAATTTGATATAAAAGAAACAGTAAGCTCTATGAATCAAGTTGGAGTAGAAGTACAATCAGGACTTGTAGTTGCAAATGAAACGAAGCAAAGCTTTGCCGAAATATTGAAGTCTACAAATGATACAGTTGTACAAATTGATAGCATGGTAGATGTAGCAAAACAAATGACGGTAGATGCAAAACAAGTAAGTACATCTATTAATGAAATTGCAGCTACGATTGAAGAAAATGCAGCAAGTGTTCAAAATATTGCTGGTTCCTCTGAGGAACAATTAGCTTCAGTAGATGAAATAAATGCAGCAGCAGTTCATTTATCACAAATGGCAGAAGAATTACAAGAGATGATTAGTAAGTTTAAAGTGTAATAACGAATGTTAAGAAACGAGGTAGTAATTTTACTTCGTTTCTTTTTTTATGAAGAGAAAAAGAAAGAAATATAGAGTAACCGTGTTATGATTAAGTATAATTAAAGAGACTGTATATTCTTTAAATTCTATCTTTAATCATGTTAGGGGAATGGTTTTGAAATTTAAAAAATTAAAACTCCAACCGAGAATTACATTAACTATAAGTACACTTATTTTAGTTGTACTTATGCTAACGAGTTATTTATTTTATTACATATTATCTGAAACGGTAGAAGAGCAAATTGGGAAACGAGCTTTGCATGTTGCGAAAACAGTTGCTGCTATACCTGAAATAAAGGAAGCTTTTCAAAAAGAAAACCCAGCTTCTATCATTCAGCCGATTGCAGAAAGAATTCGAATGGATACAGAGGCTGACTTCATTGTAGTTGGAAATAAAGAGGGGATTCGATATGCGCATCCTGAGCGAGATAAAATAGGAGAAGCGATGATTGGTGGAGATAACAAAGGTGTTTTATTAGAAGGAAAATCATATGTTTCGAAAGCAACTGGATCATTAGGCCCTTCATTACGTGGAAAAGTTCCAATCCGTAATCAGGAAAATGAAATCATTGGTGTGGTGTCTGTTGGATTTTCAATGGACGATATTCATGGAGCGGTAGAAGTGTATGGAAAGCGTGTATTTTGGATTACAATAATAGGGCTATTAATTGGAGTAATCGGCTCTATATATTTAGCGGCAAGTATAAAAAGAATGATGTTCGGTATGGAACCAGAAGAAATTTCCTCTTTATATGAAGAGCATAGTACAGTGATTCAATCTGTACGTGAAGGGATTATTGTAATCGATAAAAATGGCATGATTAGTTTAGTCAATCAAGCAGCTTATGATATTCTTTCGCTAGATAAACAACAAAATATTATTGGGGAATTTATTTTAAATGTAATTCCTAATTCAACGATACTAGATGTACTTCAAACTGGTGAAGAACAGTTTGATCGCCAATTAAATATAAAAGGACAGGCTGTTATTGCGAACCGTCTACCTATTAAAGTAAAGAATAAAGTAACTGGCGTTGTATCGAGCTTACGTTTGAAATCTGAAATGGATCAGTTAACAGCAGAATTATCTCAGACGAAGCAATATACAGAGGCATTACGAGCGCAAGCGCACGAATATAACAATTTATTGTATACGCTTTCAGGTCTTATCCAATTAGAATCATACGAAGATGCTTTAGAGCTTATTCATAAGGAAACAGCGGTATATCAAGATTTTGTTCAATTTATTATGAAGCGGATTCAAAATCCATGGCTAGGTGGAATTTTAATTGGATTTTATAATAGAGCACGAGAGTTGAAGATTGATTTTATGCTAGATAGAGAAAGTGGTTTAGAAAAATTAAGTCCACATATTGAGAGTAATTATGTCGTTTCTATTTTAGGAAATTTAATTACGAATGCATTTGAAGCAATTGAAAAAAATGAAGAGAATGATAAGACAGTAAGGATGTTTGTAACTGATATTGGAGAAGAAATAGTAATTGAAGTGGAAGATTCAGGGCAAGGGATTCATGATGAAATAATTACTAGCATATTCTATAAAGGCTTTTCGACGAAAGAAGGAGGAGAGCGAGGATATGGATTAGCAAAAGTGAAAGAGTTAGTAGAAGATTTAAATGGAAGTATTGCAATTGAAAAAGGGGATTTAGGTGGTGCGTTATTTATTATTGCACTACCGAAAGAGAGAGGCGAATAGTAATGGGTGAGGAGATTGAAGTATTAATTGTAGAAGATGATATTCGGATTGCTGACATTCATCGTCGTTTTACTGAAAAAATTGAGGGATTTAAAGTAATTGGAACGGCAACGACTGGAGAACAAGCGAAAGAATGGCTAGAGCTTGTGAAGCCACAGCTTGTGTTATTAGATGTGTACTTACCTGATATGCAAGGAACGGAACTTGTCACATATATTAGGCATCATTTGCACGATACAGATATTATTATGATTACAGCGGCATCGGAAACAGATGTAGTGAGGCACGCCCTGCGGGGCGGAGTAACAGATTATATTGTAAAGCCACTAATGTTTGATCGATTTAAGGCGAGTTTGGAAAGTTATCAAAAAAAGATTGTGCAGCTGAAGAAAAATAATCAATTATCTACAGAACAAATAGAACATTTATGGTCTCAAAGAGGCGTAAAGGGAAATGAAATGGAATATGCCCCGAAAGGGATAGACCCCTTAACTTTAGCAAAAATAAAAAAACATATGTTAACAGTTAATGAAGAAGGGATTACAGCAGAGGTACTAAGTTCAATGGTAGGCGTAAGTCGATCAACTGCAAGGCGCTATTTAGAGTATTTAATATCTGGGAAGAAAGTCCACGCAGAGCTAATATATGGGAGTGTGGGGAGACCGGAGAGACGGTATTTTCTTGTTTCTTCATAATAAAAAACAGTAGAGGATTTATTTCTTCTACTGTTTTTTGCGTCTTATATTGGAATAATCCCAATTACAATGCCAGTAATCAACATCACCATTGTCGTTCCAACTGCCCACAATAAAGTAAAACGTTGATGTTCACCAAAATCAACTTTTGCCATCCCAACTAATAAATAAGTGGATGCAACAAGAGGACTTAATAAGTGAACGGGTTGCCCAAGTAAGGAAGCACGTCCCATTTCAGCTGCACTAATTCCGTAAGTAGCAGCAGCCTTAGTTAAAATAGGTAATACCCCAAAGTAAAATGCATCATTGGACATGAAAAATGTGAATGGCATACTAAGAAGAGCTGTAATAATTGGCAATTGTGGTCCAAGTGCATCGGGTATAAGAGTTACTACACTGTTAGCCATGGCATCTACCATTTTTGTTCCAGATAAAATACCAGTGAAAATACCGGCAGCAAATACGAGAGAAACAACTGCTAATACATTCCCTGCATGAGAAGCAATACGTTCTTTCTGTTGTTCTAAGTTTGGATAGTTAATCATAACAGCGATAGCAAAAGCGACTGTAAATAAAACAGGTAACGGCATAACTTCTAGTATGAGACAGACAAGTAATGTAGCGGTTAATAAAAAGTTAATCCATAGAAGTTTAGGACGTTTATGCACTGCGGCTTCGACAGTTGCAGCTTGCTCATCCATTGTTTGCATTTGTTTTAAATACTGTACATCCATAATTCCTAAACGTTTTCTTTCTTTTTTTCCAAGATAGTAAGCAACGAAAACAACCCAAATTGCACCAGCAATCATTCCTGGAATAAGAGGTGTAAATAATTCGGAAGCCTCAAGTCCAAGTGCGCTCATAACACGAGCTGTGGGTCCACCCCAAGGTGTAAGATTTGTTACCCCCGCCCCTAACATAACAACTCCAGCTAATATGAGGGGGTTCATTCCAAGGCGCTTATATAGTGGATACATTGCGGAAACTGTAATCATGTATGTTGTTGTACCGTCACCATCTAGAGAAACGATAATAGTCAATATAGCCGTTCCGATAACGATTTTTAAAGGATCTCCTTTTACAAATTTTAAAATCTTACTAATGACAGGATCGAATAAACCGCTATCAATCATAATCCCAAAATATAAAATAGCGAACATAAGCATAATACCAGTAGGTGCTAATTTTTGAATTCCCTCTAACATCATAGGCCCCATATTGGCATAGAATCCGCCAATTAATGCAAAAACACTCGGAATTAATATTAATGCTACTAGCGCTGACATACGTTTCGTCATAATTAAAAACATAAAGACAAATACCATCGCAAATCCAAGTAGTGCTAACATGTGATTTCCCCCTCAAAAGAATGATTGCGCTTTCAAAATAGAATAAAAATTCAGAAAAATGTTTTTTATTTATAATAAAAGCATCTATTCAAATGGTAAATAATTTGAAAAATAACATCATTAGAAGCATAATTTTTATTTTGTTCATTTTGTTCACGGTAGTTAATTTGAATTTTTAAAAAGTAAGCTGCTCCTCGTAAGAATGGTAGAATAAGATGAAAATAGTGAAGTGTGAAATAGGGAGTAGATGTTATATGAAAACGAGAATTGAAGAGATTTATAGCTCTTATGAAGGAAAAGTAGAGGAGATTTTTATTAATGAATCTTCTTACGTATATGAATGGGAAAAATTATTGATGATCCGAAAAAATGACGGTGAGCTTAAAAAAATCGCAGTCGGTATTAGTGGAAATATAAGATTGGTAAATGTAGAAGTTGGACAGGAAATTAGTGCGGATACATTATTAGTTAAGTTAGAAGATGATTTGTTAATTACAGGTTGCGAGTGATGAGAGATGTGTAGAAATAACTACACATCTTTGTTTGTTTCCTATATTACAAAAAGCACATTGTTTTTTCACAAATCTCACACAACCTTTTGGTATTCTTTTCGTGGAGTATACGGTTTCTAGGGAGGAATATTGATGAAAGTAAAATATGTCGTACTTGCTATATGTTTATGTTTCGTATTTACAGTAGTCGGGTGTGGGAAAAAGGAAACAGCAGCTGTTGCCATTGATGAGAAACATGATAAATGTGATATTTGTCAAATTGGGGTAACAGATAATCAATTTGCAACAGAAATTATTTTAGAAAATGGAAAAGCGTTAAAGTTTGATGATATCGGTTGTATGTATAAATGGATGGAGATCAACTCAGGTGAAAAGACGAAAGAGAAATTTGTTCGAGATTATGATTCGAAAGATTGGATTTCGTTAGAAGAGGCTACTTACGTATATGATAAAACAATAACGACACCGATGGCTTATAATGTCATTTCATTTAAAAATAAAAAAGATGCAGAGAGCTTTGTATCTAACTATAAGGGTAAAGTTCTTTCGTATAAAGAGCTAGCAGAGCATAAATGGGAAATGAATAAAGAGATGATGGGGAAACCGAAAGCAGGAAATCATGGTGGACATCATTAATAGAAAAAGACAACTATGTAGTTGTCTTTTTCTATTATTACTCAGGTGCAAATATAGAAAAGGTGTAAAATTTTTAGAAGAACGGTTACAATGGAATATAGTAACCTAAAGCAATCATTTATCCCGCATTAACGGGCAGTAAGATCCCCACCTCAAAATTTAGTGAAAGCAAAGAAGTTAGGTGGAGTCGGGCTGCCCGTAAAAGCCCGATTGGTGTGGGCTAATAATTAGTGGTGGATGAACAAAACCCCCACTAATTAAAGTTTCACTTTATGTACTTTTTAGAAATGTATACAAATGCGGTAAAAACGTGCTAAACTAATTGCTTCATAATGTTAATGATGGGGCCATCAGGCGTATCATTTCAATAGGTTGAGAAACATAGTATAAGCTTAAGATAATCCGATTAAAGAAGGAATCTAAAGGGCTTATGGATAAATGTACTCAAGAAGAGTTATTGTATGTGATGGAGGAATGGTTAAGAAAACATTATCTTTCATAGGAGCTGTAGTTGTGAGAAAACAAAAAATTTTATTATGTATTTTATTAGGACTTTTAATGACGGTAGTGGCTTGCGATAAGCAAGAAGAACCAGAATCGAAACCGGTTCATGTGAAAAATGAAAAGAAAAAAGAGAAGCATAAAGAACAGGAAGAATCTAAAGAAGAGAAAAGTATAAATTTAATGGACAAACAGTTGTTACTTTCAGCTACCCTTGGAGACACAGAGACAGCTATGAAGTTGATTCAGGATGGAGCGAATATAAACGTAGAAGGTGACAACGGAGAAACGCCTGTCCTTGCAGCGACGTACCAAAATCATGTAGAGACAGTTAAAGCATTAATTGGTGCAGGTGCTAATATTGAAATTAAAGATGAGAAAAAAAGTAATCCACTTCTTTATGCAAGTAGAGAAGGATATACGGATATTGTAAAAGTATTAATTAATGCAGGAGTTAATACGAAAGAAACGACTAGGTCAGGTGGGACAGCACTTATTTCTGCATCTGAGCGTGGCCATGTAGAGGTTGTTAAAGAATTATTAGAGCATACAGATATTGATGTGAATTATAAAAATGAACGTGGTGGAACAGCGCTATTAGAAGCAATTGTATTAGGAAATGGTAGTGAAAACCATAAGAAAGTAATTCAATTGCTTATTGATCACGGTGCAGATGTAAATATGGCTAACAAGGAACAGCTGACGCCACTGCAATACGCTGAAAAAAGAGGTTTTAAAGATATTGTAAATATGTTGAGGGTAGCTGGAGCGAATGAAGTAGTACAGCCACAACAGCCAGTAGAGTAAAAAACGAAAAATAATCCCATTTAGATAGACAGAATGAAGAAATCAGTTAGTATGATGGATTCAGTAATGTGTATTTGAATGGGATTTTTATTTTGAACATGAAAAATAGATTATGAATGGATGGTAAATGGAGTAAATAAGGAGGCAACCTTATTTGGCAATTGTAAAAAATGAAAAGGTAGTTTCTGTTTGTTTCAGTGCCAGAAGTACGCCCGTAGCTGCTGAGGCAAGTGTGGAAACTTTAGCGGAGTTTCAAGGGAACGGATATGGTACTGATGGTGTTACAGCCTGGGCGATATCAATACAAGAAGAAAAAAGCATTCCACTTTATAGTACTTCTTGGAATAATTATGCTTCACAAGCCGTTGCGAGAAAACTAAAACTAATTAACTATGGAATGAATTTGCATATCACTTAAATTTTAAAGATAGTTGTTTGCCGTTGGGATTTATTTGTATATCTAGATTAATATTAAGAAAATATGGTGAATATTAACATTCGATTAACACCTAATTAACAATCTATCAAAACTGACTTAATAAATGCGTAATATAGTAAAGGTAACAAAATAAATAGGGTAGAGAACATTTGAGAACACCCACTTACATATAATGTGCCACTTTCTTAGGTGTGCTCTATTCCCTAGAGTTCAAATAAGGAGAAAGGCGTTCTATGTAAGTAGGTGTTTTTAGTTTGGATAAAAATAGAACAGTTAGGTGGAAAAAATGTTTAAAGAACCTTATATTGCGATGATAAAGGATTGGAAAGGATACAAAGCATACAAAAAATTGCCGAAAACAGTTTTTCTTATGACTGGTTCAATGCTGGAATTACCAGAGCGTGTATATGAATTGCAGAAACATGGACATGATGTATTTCTTCATTGTGATTTTATACAAGGCTTAAATACGAATACAGAGGAAGCGCTTTTGTATATTCAAGATGTTATCGGGGCACAAGGTATTATTTCAACAAAGGGTTCAACAATTCGAAATGCTAATAAAATTGGATTGAAAACAATTCAACGTATTTTTATTGTAGATACTTTATCTCTTACTAAATCAATTGAAAATTGTAAAACGACTAAACCAAATGCAGTAGAGATTATGCCGGGGATTATGCCTTCTATTATTAAACAGCTAGTAGAGGAAATAGAGTTTCCTATTATTGCAGGAGGGTTGATTCAAACGCGAGAAGATGCGGAAATTGCAATTCGTGCAGGAGCAAGTGCGATTTCAACAAGTCATTATGAAGTATGGATACAAGAAGAAAAAAGGAGTGCAACCTTGTGATTGAATTGAAAAATGTTTCAAAGGTATATAAAAATGCAGAAGAGACAGCGGTTAAAGGCGTATCGGTTCATATTAAGAAGGGTGAATTTTTTGTTTTAGTTGGACCTTCGGGATGCGGGAAAAGCACATTATTACGAATGATCGCTGGCTTAGAAGAGATTTCTTCAGGAGATTTAATTATTAATGAACGTGTTGCAAATGATCTAGAGCCGAAAGACCGTAATCTATCAATGGTATTTCAAAATTATGCATTATATCCACACTTATCTGTAGAAGAAAATATTTTATTTGGACTTAAGGTAAGAAAAGTACAAAAAGAAGAGCGACAAAAGCGATTAATGGAAGCTATTGAAATGGTAGGACTGAAAGAGTATGTGAAAATGAAACCAGGCCAATTATCAGGCGGACAAAGACAGCGTGTTGCACTTGCCAGGGCAATTGTGAGTCAAGCAACAATCTGTTTAATGGATGAACCACTTTCGAATTTGGATGCGAAATTACGTGCGCAAATGAGAATTGAAATTAGAGAAATTCAGCAGCGATTAGGAATTACGATGATTTACGTTACCCACGATCAAATAGAAGCGATGACTATGGGAGATCGTATCATGGTTTTAAATAAAGGAAGTATACAGCAAGTTGGAACACCACTTGACATATATAACGAACCTGCAAACGAATTTGTTGCAAGCTTTATAGGTTCTCCTTCTATGAATATAAATGATGGGGAAGTAAATAAAGAAAAAGGTGTATTACATATAGGGCAATTGCAAATTCCATTATCTATTAGACAGTTAAAGCAATTACCAGAAGGAACAATTCGCATAGGCATGCGCCCTGAGCATATTGCACTGTCTGAGGAGGGACAAGAAGTGACGTTGCAATCTGTAGAAGTATTAGGGAATGAATCTATATTGAACTTTGCGGTAAATGGAACAACTTGGAGTGCGAAAGTCATCGGACAGTTAATCTTGAACAAAGGTGACAAAGTAAAATTATTATTCTCGCAAGAAAAGTTATGCTTCTTTAATGAAAACACGAATGAACGCTTAAAAGTGGTAGCTGAAGAAGAGTTGAAAGTGGTGGCGAAATAATGATCGGAGTAAGTAAGTTACCAGTTCAAACAAAGGTGTCAAAAAAGAAAAAATTATGGGGGAGAACGAAAGATTTAAGAATAGGATTATTGTTTTTAGCGCCATCTATTTTTTTATTTTCGATTTTTTTGTTCTATCCATTGTTTAGGACGATTTACTATAGCTTTTATTTAACCGATATACATGGGGAAGCTAATCTTTTCGTTGGCTTAGAAAATTATCAATACTTATTCTCTGATCCAGCCTTCTACAAAAGTATAAAATCAACTTTATTATTTGTTTTATATACAGTGCCTACGAGTATTATATTTGCTTTGTTTCTTGCATTGATTGCAAATGGAAAAGTAAGAGGTATTGGGTTATTCCGAGTTCTGTTTTCTTCGACGATGGGAATATCAGTAGCCGCTAGTGCAGTGATTTGGCTATTTTTATTTCATCCAAGTGTAGGATTATTTAATAATATATTAGCCTCTATGAACCTTCCTGCAATCGCATGGTTAACGAGTCCGGACTGGGCATTATTCTCTGTATCAGTTACAACAGTTTGGGTGAATACAGGTTTTGCATTTTTAGTTATATTAGGTGGTTTACAAAATATCGATACGTCGTTATATGAGAGTGCATCTATAGATGGTGCTAGTTATTTATATAAACTTCGCCGTGTTACATTACCGATGCTATCACCAACTTTATTCTTTATTGTAACAGTAACATTAATTAGTGCGTTCCAAAGCTTTGGGCAAATTGATATTTTAACGCACGGTGGACCAAATGATGCAACGAATTTGATTGTGTACTCGATTTACAAAGAGGCGTTTGTGAATCATCAATTTGGAACAGCAAGTGCACAAGCAATGGTATTATTTGTTTTCATTTTCATTGCTACATTACTTCAATTTAAGTTTGCTGAGAGAAAGGTGCATTATAAATGATTGTTAAACAGTGGAAACAAAATTTCCTATTATACATGCTGCTCATTATTAGTGCAGTAATGGTATTTTTTCCTGTACTGTATGCATTTTTAATAAGCTTTATGACACCAGACGATATTCAAATGAGAAGGTTATTTCCGACCCAGTTTACTTTTGATAATTTCATTAATATTTTTCAAAAAGTACCGCTTTTTACATACTTATATAACAGTTTAATTGTATCGACAGTCGTTATGATTGGACAACTTATCGTATCAAGTTTAGCAGCTTATGCTTTTGTTTTTCTTCAGTTTAAAGGGAGAAACTTAATTTTCTTCCTGTTTATTTCAACGATGCTTATTCCGTGGGAAGCAACGATGGTACCTAATTTTTTAACGATTCAAAACTTTGGTTGGATCAATAGTTTTGCTGGGATGACAGTGCCGTTTTTTGCAACAGCTTTCGGTATTTTCTTACTACGTCAACATTTTATGACACTTCCGAATGAACTGAAAGAAGCTGCGTTTATTGAAGGGATTGGAAATATAAGATTTTTATTCAGCGTCGTAATTCCGTATTGTAAAACGAGTTTTATTACGCTTGGAGTATATAGCTTTTTAACAACATGGAATATGTATTTATGGCCACTTTTAGTGACCACTGATGAAAAAGTAAGAACAGTACAAATCGGTGTGAAGCAGCTTCAGTCTCAAGAAGTTGCAACTGATTGGGGAAGCGTAATGGCCGGTGTTACGGTTATCGTTATTCCAACATTGATTTTACTATTTTTAGGGCAAAAGCAATTACAACAAGGATTAACAAAAGGTGCAATTAAATAACTAAGAGAAGGTGAGATTTAAATGAGTCTAGTTAAAAAAGGTGCTGCGCTATTAATGGTAGCAACAATGGCATTATCTAGTGCCGCTTGTTCAAATAGTAAAACAGAAGGAAAACCTGAAGCACAGGCAAAAGTAGCACCAGTTGAAAAAAATGGTGATAAAACTGTAATTCGCTTCTGGCATGCGATGGGTGGAAAAACACAAGGAGTACTAGATGGTCTTGTTGCAGACTATAATAAGTCGCAAAATAAATATGAGATAAAGGCAGAGTTCCAAGGAACATATGAAGAGTCTTTAACGAAATTTAGAACGATGTCTGCAACGAAAGAAGCGCCAGCTCTTGTTCAATCGAGTGAAATTACAACGAAATATATGATTGATAGTAAAAAAATCACACCAATTGATAGCTGGATAAAAAAAGATAAGTACGATACGTCAAAATTAGAAAAAGCAATTACAAATTATTATTCAGTTGATGGAAAAATGTATTCTATGCCATTTAATTCATCTACACCAGTATTAATTTATAATAAAGATGCTTTCGCAAAGGCGGGCTTAGATCCAGAGAAAGCTCCGAAAACATATGCGGAATTACAAGAAGCAGCGAAAAAGTTAACGATTAAAGAAGGCGGAAATGTAAAACAATATGGATTCTCCATGCTTAACTATGGTTGGTTCTTTGAAGAATTGTTAGCGACACAAGGTGCTTTATATGTAGATAACGAAAACGGCCGTAAGGATGCTGCAAAGAAGGCGGTATTTAACGGTAAAGAAGGACAGAAAGTATTTGGAATGTTAGATGATTTAAATAAAGCTGGCGCACTTGGAAAGTATGGAGCAAGTTGGGATGATATTCGTGCCGCGTTCCAGTCTGGACAAGTTGCTATGTATTTAGATTCTTCAGCAGGTGTTCGTGATTTAATTGATGCATCTAAGTTTAATGTAGGTGTTTCATATATTCCGTATCCAGAGGATTCGAAACAAAATGGTGTTGTTATTGGTGGAGCATCATTATGGATGACGAATATGGTTTCAGAAGAAACGCAACAAGGTGCTTGGGACTTTATGAAATATTTAACGAAGCCAGACGTACAAGCAAAATGGCATACTGCAACAGGCTATTTCTCAATTAATCCAGATGCATATAATGAGCCATTAGTAAAAGAGCAATATGAAAAATACCCACAGTTGAAAGTAACAGTAGATCAACTGCAAGCAACGAAGCAATCTCCAGCAACACAAGGTGCTTTAATTAGTGTATTTCCAGAATCAAGAGATGCAGTTGTAAAAGCATTAGAAGCGATGTATGACGGGAAGAATAGTAAAGAAGCGTTAGATGAAGCTGCCAAAGCAACAGATAGAGCAATTAGCATTTCAGCTCGTACGAGTCAAAAATAAGAGAAAGCCGTATCCTTAAAAGGGATACGGCTTTCTTTATAGGGAGATAAGGGATCAAAGAAATGATGAAGTCTTATCTCTTTTATATGAGTAAAGGGTCTAGAGTGAATGTTGTCTTTTTCATTATTTATTTAACTCCATTGCCACTTGTTTACCATTTACGAAAACCTCTACTACCGCTACTACAACTTCCATTACTTTTTTCATCGCTCATCTCTCCTTATTTTTTGTTTCATTTCTTACTCTCAGTATAAGGAAATACAGTAATTACAACTATCGAATTGGATGACAAGAGACTTACATTGTTGTAAGGATAATAGTTTAGTTTGTAATAAAGTGAAACTGTAATCAGTGGGGGGCTTACTGCCCGTTAATGCGGGATAAATTTGATTTAAGATTAAGATTCAGAAGTTTCTGTTGTTTTGAACTATAATTAGAAAGAGGGGGGATAATATGAAAAGAATTCTTGTTATTAGTGATATTCATGGAGAGATAGAAAAGTTCGAACAGTTATTGGAAGAAGCACAATATGATGCGAAACAGGATCAATTAATCTTACTGGGAGATTATGTAGATCGTGGTCCAAATGCGCGTGCTGTAATTGAAAAGGTAAGAGAATTGAAAGAAGAGGGAGCACTCATTTTAAAGGGAAATCATGAAGATATGATGATTAAGGCGTTAACGACAAATGAGGAACGTTCATGGAACCATTGGGTAAAAAGAAATGGTGGAGATAAGACATTATATAGCTATGGATTTGTAGAAGAGGATATTGCGGTTAATGACAAAGACTTCCAAAAACCGATTTTACACTCTCGTGTATTAGAGGAACATATAAAGTTTATTCAAGAATTAGATCATTACATTGAAACAGAAGAGTATATATTTGTACATGCTGGGGTTGAACCGATGAAACGAGTTTCTGAATCTGAACCATATACGTTAATGTGGATCCGTAATGAATTTCATAATGGATATAGCGGTGAAAAGGTTGTTGTATTTGGGCATACGGAAACAAAAACGCTTCATGGTAGTGAGGATTGCGGAGTGTATTTTGGTAGTAATCGTATTATTGGAATTGATGGCGGGGCTGTGTACGGTGGTCAGCTAAATTGTTTGGAATTGCCGAGTAAAAAGGTATATGTAATAAAAAATTGAAAGAGATAAGAGGAATCTTATTTCTTTCAATTTTTTATTAAGCTAAATTTAAGACAAAGTTTTTATAATAAAACTTCAAAATTTTAGAAGGAAATAGTTAAAAATGAAACGTAATGTAACTACATTCTTTTGTTATGAAGAGAAGAAATGTAATAATAAATAGAATTGAACTATTTGATGGAAGGTGAGAGCATGCGCTTACTTGTAGTAGAAGATAATGCCTCGTTATTAGAGTCTATCGTACAAATTTTGCGTGATGAATTTGAAGTAGATACGGCAATAAATGGAGAAGATGGATTGTTTTTAGCTCTTCAAAATATATATGATGCAATTTTACTGGATGTGATGATGCCAGGGATGGACGGATTTGAAGTAATTCAAAAAATACGTGATGAAAAGATTGAAACACCAGTCCTGTTTTTGACAGCGAGAGATTCTTTAGAAGATCGGGTGAAGGGATTGGATTTTGGTGGAGATGACTATATCGTTAAGCCATTCCAGGCCCCTGAATTAAAAGCGAGAATTCGCGCTTTACTACGCAGAAGTGGTAGTTTAACAACGCAGCAAACGATTCGTTATAAAGGGATTGAATTGTTCGGAAAAGATAAAGACGTTCAAGTAGATGGACAAAGTATTAAGTTGACATTGAAACAATATGAGCTGCTAGAGTATCTCATTCAAAATAGCGGGAAGATTTTAATGCGTGAACAAATTTTTGATCGTGTTTGGGGATTTGATTCAGATACGACAGTAGCCATTGTGGAAGTGTATGTGCATCATTTGCGTAAAAAATTAGAACCATTCGGTTATCAGAAAGATATTCAAACCGTTCGAGGTATTGGATATATATTAAAAGAACAATGAAAAAGGGAAGTATGTTTCAAAAGACACGCATTCGTTTGACTATAGTGAATTCATTAGTATTTATCCTATTAATAGGTATATTAGGTAGTATTATTTATTCATACACATATAAGCGTATTTATAATGAAGTGGATCAATCTATAAAAATGATGGCTCAGTATAGAGAAAAATTAGATGTTAAAATACCACCAAGAAAACGTATGGAGAATATCCAAATTGGAGATCCGCGAGTAACTAGAATAACTTGGAATGGGAAAATAGTGAAAATAGAGGGCGATAACCGTAAATTCCGTTCTATTTTTGAAGAGAATTTGGAAAAGTTTTCTCCGGAAAAAATAGGGGAGTTACAAGATATCAAAGTACAAGGACGATATTTTAGAGCATTTTCGCTTCAAAAAGATGGAGAAATAGTTCAAATCGTGCGAGATATAACAGCGGAAGAAGGAATGTTAAATACTTTATTTTTAATCCTCGTTATAGGTTGTAGCATAGGAAGCCTCTGTGCGATAGGTATCGGCTTTTTCCTAGCTGGCAGAGCACTCGTACCTATTCAAAATTCATGGGAGAAACAGCAGCAATTCGTTTCTGATGCATCACATGAACTCAGGACACCACTTGCAGTTATTCAATCAAAAACGGATGTTTTATTTCAGTCACCATCCGCTACGATAGAAGAAAAAGCGATGGATATTTCTACAATTTCAAAAGAATGTAGGCGGTTATCGAAACTCGTTAGTAATTTATTATTGCTAGCACGTTCTGATTCTAATCAAATTGAGATGGATAAGAAAATATTTGAACTTGATAAATTGTTAGAAGAAATAGTAGCTCCATATAAGGAGATTGCTTCTTATCAAGAAAAAGAAATGATGCTAAAAGTAGAACGTGGTGTATCTTTTATGGGGGATAGAGAGCGGATTCATCAAATGATGGTCATACTGTTGGATAATGCGATGAAGTATACAAATGAAGGTGGGCATATTCAAATTGATTGCACGCAAACGAGTAGTTCAATTCGTATACAGGTGAAAGATGACGGGATAGGAGTGAAAGAAGAAGATATTCCGAAATTATTTGATCGTTTTTATCAAGGGGATAAAGCAAGAAGTACGTCAGAAGGAGCTGGATTAGGTCTTTCAATCGCAAATTGGATTGTAGAAAAGCATTACGGAAAAATATCAGTAGAGAGCAAATGGGGAGATGGCACTTGTTTTGAAGTGATTTTCCCTAAAAACCAAAAAATATAAGTAAAAAGACGACCTTGTTTTTACACAAGGTCGTCTTTTTTTAAGGTAAAGTTAAGAAACTATTTATATTATGTATGGCATAAAGAAAGTTCGTTACATGAAGAAGAGACTAGGTGTATGTGAGTGGGGTTTATCAATCATAATGTTATCTCAAGCAGCGATGAGATGTATGTATAGTATTAAAAAAACTAGGGGAATGATGGGAAAGAAAGTATAAGAGGGAGGAATTAATTTTGAAAAAGAAAATGATGACGGTATTCACTATTGGAGTAATGAGTTTAAGTATATTAGGGGGTGCCTCTCCTTCTGAAACACAAAAAGGAAAGACTGATTACACGCAGCGCAGTAAAGAACAATTAAATAATGGTAAGATACATGCAGTGCATACAGAAGAAAAAGCAGAGAAACTAGGTATTGAAACGGAAGGAAAAGAACAAATTACAATAGAAAAAGAAATTCATGAAACAGAAGTAGGAAGGGAAGCAGAGCAGTTAGGCATATCGATTGAAGGAAAAGATGTTGGGACGTTGTCAGAAGAAATCTATGAAACAAAAGTGAAGCAAGAAGCATTAAAACTAGGCATATCTATAGAAAATACATCAATTGTAAATTTAATTAATCAAATTAATATGATTAAAATTAATGATGAAGCAGATAAATTAGGTATTTCGACAAATGGAAAAGAAATAGAGGACATTGCAGAAGAAATCTATGGAAAGAAAGTAAGAGAAGAAGCAGGGAAGTTAGACATTTCTCAAAAGGGAAAAGAAATTGAAGAATTAGCACAAGAGGTGTACGAACAAAAAGTGCAGGAAGAAGCAAAAAAATATCATATTGATTTGTATGGGAAAGATATATATCAAGTATTAAGAGAAATTAATGAACAAAAGGTGCTACAATTGGCAGATGAGCTTAATATGGACAAAGCGAACATGAATATTCAAGAGCTAACAGAAAAAATAAAAAAAGATCAACCTGAGAGAGAAAAAGAACTAAATTTTGTACCAGTGATTCGAACGGATGCTGACGCATTTTATTCTTATTTAACGAACTAAAAAGGGCGTGAGAGTGATACGGAGGTTTAAGTGGTATATATGTATAGCATTACTAGCTATAGCGGTATGGAGTGTATATACAAATGGAGTTACAAAGTATGTGGAGAAGTTGACATTCTTCAATATACAAAACGGAAAAGAACCGGAATTTAGTAATAATGATGAAAAGGTCATTTTATCAAGTGTACCATTAATTCAGCAACTACCAGAGCTAGATCGAGGCTGTGAAGTGACAAGCTTAGCGATGATGTTACAATACGCTGGTGTTTCAGTGGATAAGATGACATTAGCAAATGAAATAAAAAAAGTTGATTTTATAGATGATGGTGTGCGCGGGAATCCAAATGAAGGATTTGTAGGTAATATTTATACATTTTCTGAATCAGGATACGGTGTATATCATGGGCCACTTTTTCAGTTAGCGGAAAAATATTTACCTAATAAAGCTGTAGACTTAACAGGGAAGAATATAGAAGAAATTTATAAGAGTGTAAAAGCAGGACAACCGGTAGTCATGATCACAAATGCAACATTTGCACCATTAGATGCAGATGAATTTACTACATGGGAAACAAATAGTGGAGATGTTTCAATTACGTATAATGAACATTGTGTAGTGCTTATTGGATATGATAAGGAATTTGTATATATTCGAGATCCTCTTAATGAAAGTTTAGATGTAAAAATACCGAGAGAAAGTTTTGAAAAGGCATGGATGCAAATGGGGAGTCAGGCGATTAGTTATGTGAAAAGCTCTAAATGAATGAGTAAGGAAAGAGATGTAAGGAATTGTAAGAGGAGTTTTTGTGGGGGTTTTTTGTTACGAAATAAGAGAACTTGAACTTATTATATAAGCTGAAGTTCTCTTATTTTTTTATGATTACATCTTTAGAAGGAGTGAATATGTAAAAATGCATAATTGACGAAAAAATTACATGTTATCATTATATATTGTTTTATATATGTTAATTGTATAAAATGACACAAGTATCCACAT
>NZ_JBNLYE010000051.1:0-21655 GCF_050172095.1 Bacillus sp. GMs2/2 | reverse complement strand
TTTTCAAAAAAAATAGCTGCTAGCATTTAGCTAGCAGCTGGGTAACTTATAAATAACTTAGAAAATAAATCATCTGTCGTTTCAGTAATTTTATCAAACAGATCACTTTCTTCCGCTTCTTGCTCTTTTAACATCTTAATTGTTTCACGTGCATCTTCAGGGTAATCGGTTATGATACCATCTACGTTCAACTTATAATATGCCTTTAAATTTTCCATATCATTTACTGTCCATACGTAAATTGGTTTGTTTAACTTCCTTGCTTCTTTTACTAATTTCTTATTTAACATATATTCTTCTGCTACGTAAAAGTCAGCCTTCACATTCTTTAAGTTAGCTCTACTTGCATACAATATATACCCTACTTTTATATCTGGATTTGCACGCTTAAACTCTTTAATAAGTGGATAGTGTAACGTTTGAATTACACATTGCTTCTCAAATTCATTATCTTTAATCGTTTTTAAGACTTTGTTTACAAAATCTTTTTCGCCCCCATGAAGCTTCACTTCTATATTAAGTTTGATTTTGCCATTTGCTAGCTTAATGATTTCATCAAGTGTACTTATTTGTCCTGAAAGTCCATCTTGACTAAGGGTAAGCTGCCTTAACTCAGCCATCGTTAAATCTGACACATACACATTGGCATTTGCGAGACGTTTCAGCTTCAAATCATGTATAACCGCTAGTTCACCGTCTTTCGTTTGTAATACATCTATTTCAGCGTAATCTGCTTTTGCATCAATAGCACCTTGCACAGCTTCTTTCGTATTTTCTACACCTTTTGATATATACCCGCGGTGCGCCATAATAATCGGTTCTTTATATGAATTTGAAATAAACGTTACAATGAAAGCAACGACCATTCCGGCAGTAATAATTCCTACAATGTATACGCCAATGAATTTCCAACGATGTTTTTGGAAGAAACATTTATCTGCTTTCGTTTTCGAATAATCTAATCCTTCTTCTAATAAAACATCCTCAACCGGTACCTTTTGTAAGTATAATCGCGTAATCGCCATAATATAAAATGGCGTCACGATAAAGCTGAATAAATACAATGTGCTCGTTAAAAATACAGAAATCGTTGACTCAGCTAATAATGCAAATGTTCCTTTCGGGTTTGTAAATTCATAAACACTCCATAGGCACAATAAATATATTCCCAAAAACACGACATATACAATTCCAATTGAAATAAAAAATCCTACTAAAAAGAATAGTACTTTAAAAAAGCTTTCCTTTACTAAAGTTGCACTTTTACGTGCTGCCACGCGAAATGGTTTTTGCTCTAAAACAACAATGGGTAGAACGAAAATCCATCGAAGATTCAAATACGCGACTACAGCAAAGAACGTGTAATAACCAACTTGTCCCATCGTTGTCTTAAACAGTTCTCCTGTAATAAAGTTAGGAATTTGAATTTGCGGGATTAATGCCGTTTCATATCCCATATTTAAAAGAGGCAACAATACGACAGCATATAAAATAAATCCAGGTAAGCAATATGTGAAAAGAGTAGGTAAATACGTTACCGTTTTATATAAAATCGGACGTAATTTCACCTTCTGTCTTTTATGAGCGAAATACGAAATAATAATAAGCACTGCAAATTCTGTAAAGATAAGAAACAGTGCTAACAATGATAAAATTACGATTGCTAAGATGCCATAAGGCGTCTTTAAAAACGCTAATAATTCATCATTTGTCGCATTTGCATAACCAGCAAAATACAATAACTTATTAAAAATGATTCCAAATAGTGGAACAAACACAATCGCTGCTAATAATTTATAAGCAAGTTGAAAAGTTAATACATTCCAAAAAGCAAATTTAACTGTTTGAAAGGAATGTCTCATTACTCCTGGTATAGATAGTTTTTTACGGTGTTGCATATATTCCTCCAAATTCTAAAACGGTATTTGAGATGGATTCCATATTTCAAGTTCTAATCCATCTTTTTAATAATAATATATTCCGCTTAACATGAACACTCTTATACATATAATGAAAAAAGTGATGGCTACTTCCCATCACTTTTTCATTTATTCTATTTTTTCTCTAGGCCTTGTCCAAATGCTTTCAAAAAGCTAAAACCGAATGTAATAGCTCTATTGATATCTGGATCTTTTAATACTTTAAAGAAATCCATTACTTTTGTTTTTTTACCACTATTTAATTCATCTGTTGCAAATTGCAATCCTGTAACTAAACTTGACGTAATTTGCTTCGTTATTTCTGGATCAACTGAAGATAATGCTTCTCCTGCCCCCATCATATTGTTGAGTGCATTTTTAACTGGTTCACGATTTAATTGCTCCACAGCGATTTTTGAAACATCTTCCTTCGCAGCAAGTAAACTAATTGCTGCATCTAATATACCAGCCTTCTGCAACTGTGCTAAAAGCTGCATCGTTTCTTCTACTGCTTCACGATTATTAGATAACTCATTTAGAAGTTCATCTGCTACTTGCTGTTTCTGTTCTTCCTCTGTTACAACTTTCTTTTTAATTACAGTAATTTCTTTCGCCACTATCTCCGCCCCCTAGTCCACAAGTGATACGTATTGTTTTCTTTGCCATTTTTGCTGGATTTCAACACCATTTTGCGGATTACGCTTTTTATCTCTCGGGTTTGAAGATGGTAACGGACGATTCCCTTTTTCACGTAGTACACGCATCTTTACCATCGTTTGTTTATACGCTGGTGTACACGTATAAAGATCTGTCGCCGTTCCAGTTAAAATATTGATTGCCTCTTCATTTACCGTTGCATGCATCGGTAAATATAGCTCTTTCCCCGTTACACGATCTGTAACAAGTGCCTGTACTTTAATTTTCCCAAATGGTGATGCTAATTCTACAAGACCACCATCTTTCACATTGCGCTCTAGGGCAAGTTCCGGGGAGATTTCAACGAACACTTCAGATACTTTAGATAAAATACCAGCCGATTTATTCGTCATATTTCCTTCATGGAAATGTTCTAACATACGACCATTATTTAAAAGTAAATCATACTCATCTGGTGCTACAACTGGTGGTACCCATTCATCTAATGATAAACGAGCGAGTTTATCTGGGAAGTTAAATCCGTCTACATATAATAGCGGTGTATCGCTACCATCATGACTACCCCAACATAAACTATTCCATCCTTCTAGACGGTCGTACGTTGCTTGAGAGTATAACGGTGCAAGTGACGCGATTTCGTCCATAATTTCACTTGGACTTTCATAATTCCAATCCCCACCTAGTGCACGAGCAACTTTTTGTAAAATCCACCAGTCTGGTTTTGAATCACCAAGCGGCTTCAATACTTCATATAATCTTTGAATGCGGCGCTCTGTATTTGTAAACGTTCCTTCTTTTTCTAAGCTTGGTGCCGCTGGTAAAATAACATCAGCAAAACGAGCTGTTTTCGATAAGAACATATCTTGAACAACAAGGAAATCTAAATTCGCTAAAATATGTTGTACATGGTTGGCATTCGAATCTACTAAAGCCATTTCTTCACCCATAACATACATACCACGCAGTTTTCCTTCATCTGCCGCAAGTAACATTGCAATATTATTTAAGCCTGGTGCTTTCGGAATTGTAGTACCGTATGCTTTTTCAAATTTCGCACGGAGCGCATCATCTGAAACCGCTTGGTAACCTGGAAGCCAGTTTGGTAATGTTGCCATATCACAAGCGCCTTGTACGTTATTATGTCCGCGTAATGGGTATGCTCCTGCACCAGGACGACGATAGTTACCCGTAACAAGCAATAGATTTGAAATTGCTGCTGAAGTTGTACTTCCTCCAGTATTTTGAGTTACACCCATTCCCCAAAGTACACAAGTACCATCTGCTTCATATACCATACGAGCCATTTCTTTCAGATTTTCTTTCGAAATCCCCGTGATTTCTTCTGTATAATCAAGCGTATACTTTTCTACCATTTTGCTATATTCATCAAAATTCTTCACATTTTCAGCTATGAACTTTTTATCGTGCCAATCTTGATCAATAATATATTTCGTAATACCAGCGAGCCATACGTAATCAGTTCCTTGGCGCGGATGAATGAATAAATCCGCACGCTCTGCCATTTCATGTTTACGAAGGTCTGCCACAATTAATTTTTGGTCATGTAATTTATGTGCACGTTTTACACGCGTTGCAAGTACAGGATGTCCTTCTGTTGGATTTGCTCCAACGATAATGACAAGGCCTGCTTCCGCAATATCTTTCACTGTTCCAGCGTCCCCGCCCATACCGACAGTTTTAAATAAACCGTCTGTTGCTGGAGATTGACAATAACGGGAACAGTTGTCTACATTATTCGTTCCATATATTTGACGGGCTAGTTTTTGCATAAGATAATTTTCTTCATTCGTTACTTTCGAAGAAGAAATAAATCCAAATGCATCACTTCCATATTCTGATTTAATATGCTGCATATTGGATGCAACAACTTCAAGAGCCTCTTCCCATGAAGCTTCAACAAACATATCTCCTTGGCGAATTAATGGCTTTGTAATACGATCTTCACTGTTTACAAAATCCCATCCAAATTTGCCTTTTACACATGTGGAAATACCGTTAACCGGCGCATCTGAAACAGGCTGTACTTTCAAAATGTGGCGGTCTTTCGTCCATACTTCAAATGAACAACCTACACCACAAAATGTACAAACTGTTTTTGTTTTATTCACTTTCGTCTTACGCATCGCAGCCTCTACTTCTGAAACTGCTAAAATACTACTATATCCAGGTTCTACATCCTTTACAAAATCAATCATCGGATCTAACACATCCGGTTTCAATCCTGTCATGAATCCAGCTTCACCCAGCATTGTTTTTTCCATTAACGCATTACATGGACATACTGTTACACACTGCCCACAACTTACACAAGATGAGTCATTTATACTTACACCATTGTCCCATATAACACGTGGACGGTCTAAGCTCCAATCAATCGATATAGTTTCATTCACTTGTAAGTTTTGACATACTTCTACACACTGCCCACAAGCAATACATTGATTTGGATCATACCGATAAAACGGATGTGACATATCCACTTCACACGCACTTACTTTTGGCTCATACGGATATTTCTGTTCCTCAATTCCCATCATATGTACTGTATTGTGGACTTTACAGTTACCATTATTGTTATCACAAACGGTACAATACAGTAGATGATTCTCTAATATTCGATCCATTGCCTCAGTCTGTGCCTCTTTTGCACGCTGGGACTGTCTTTCGATATGCATACCGTTCTCTAATTTCGTTGAACAAGCACGCATTAACTTCCCATTTACTTCTACAATACACGTATCACAAGTTTGAATTGGATCTACTTCTGGTACATGACAAATTTGAGGATGTTCCAAATTACTCTCGTTAAATAATTGTAGTATCGTCTTTTCACCTGATGCAGAAAATTCTTTACCATCGACGGTTACACGGACTGTCTGTTCTGCCATAGTTTCCCCTCTCCTTACAACCAACTGTACAACACAATTATGAATCCGTTTTCAAAATCGCATTACTGTACATATTTTTGAAACGCTCTACCCAAATACTTTCTTATGAAGTCGATTCTAGATGTTATAAGGTATAACTACGAAAGCTTGAAATTATCACTATTCTACAGTTCTATTATATCGTACATATACAATAATAACCAAAATAATCTGTGATCTTCTTGTTAATAGGTGTTTTTATTTTTCCCATTGTTTTATGATAAATGTGGGAGAGAAATACATATAAAAGGGGAATTTAATATGGGGCCTACGCAAGAGACTTATACAATTGTACGCTATCAATCTGGTACATTTTCAAAACAGCTTGATGAGATTGTTACAGAATCTCCTATTACTATTAAGTTGAATGGTGAAGAATATGTAACAGTCGTATGCACACCAAATTATATTGAAGATATGGTAATTGGTTTTTTAATTTCTGAGGGGATTATTTCTTCCTATAAAGATGTTGAAGAACTATGGGTTCAAAAAGATAACGGAATTGTCCATGTAAAATCATCAAAAGTGAATCCGCTCTATCAAACTTTATATAATAAACGATACATCACTTCTTGCTGCGGAAAAGGTAGACAAGGTTTTATTTTCGTAAACGACGCAGCAAAAGCAAAAGACTTACATGATATACATGTAAAAATTACTCCTGAAGAATGCTTTCACTTAATGAATACCTTGCAACAATCTTCTACTACATTTCGCCAAACTGGCGGTGTTCACAATACCGCGCTATGTGATCGAAACAATATCCTCCTATCAAGAATGGATATTGGAAGACATAATGCATTAGATAAAATATATGGTCATTGTTTGCGTAACGATATATCCATTAAAGGAAAAATCATCGCATTTAGCGGACGTATTTCATCCGAAATTTTACTCAAAGTTTCAAAAATCGGATGTGAAATTGTTCTATCTAAATCCGCTCCAACAAAACTGGCATTGCAACTTGCCCATGATTTAGGCATTACAGTCGTAGGGTTTATTAGAAATGAATCTTGTAATATTTACACACATCCAAAACGAATTGATGGCTATCAATCCAATGTTTAAAAAATAACTCCTCAATCGAGGAGTTATTTTAGTTATAAAAATGTAACATATCAAACACTTGAATAGTTAACAAAGTTAATATATAATTTCATTACATAATTAAAACAAAACATTGTAGCATATATCTTTTCATTCTTTTACAAATTAAAAGAGAATACTAACAAAACATATACTCAATCTTATAAAAATAATGGATTTATTTGAAATCCACCAGGGAGGTTACAACTATGGAAATTCGCTTATTAACAACAGAGGACGCAGAAATATATTTAAAAGTTTGTATGGAAGGTTTAACGAAGAATCCGGAAGCTTTTAGCTCTTCTTATGAAGATGTTCTTAAACATGAAAATCCTGTGGCTGCTATGGCTAAACGATTAAGCAATCCGGATAAGTATACTCTAGGTGTCTTCAAAGATAATGATTTAATTGGTATCGCTACTTTAGAAACAAAACCATTTATTAAACAAGAACATAAAGCAAAAATTGGCTCCGTTTTTGTTTCCCCAAAAGCACGTGGTCTCGGAGCAGGACGAGCTCTAATTAAAGCAATTATTGAAAATGCCGATAAATTACATGTAGAACAACTCATGCTTGATGTTGTAGTTGGTAACGTTGGTGCAAAAAAATTATATGAGTCATTAGGTTTCCAAACTTACGGCGTACAAGAGCGTTCATTAAAACATAACGGTCAATATTGGGACGAGGAACATATGGTTCTGTTCTTAAATGATTAATACTTCAATATAAAGTGAAACTTTACTCAGCGGGTGATTTTTCCATCCTTCACTGAGTATTAGCTGAACCAATCGGGCTTTTACGGGCAGTTATCGCCCACCTAACTCCCTCGCATTCGCTGAATTTTAAGATGGGAGTTACTGCCCACAAATAGCGGGGTAGTTTTCCAAAAACATCTTTCTTAATAAGAAAGATGTTTTTTTGCATTACAACAATGTAATCTTCATGTCACCTTTATCGATCGTACCAATCCTTACCATTCATTATACTAAAAATATAAAGTGAAACTTTACTCAGTGGGGAACTACATCCCACGCCGATCGCATGTACTTGATATGTAGAGGAGAATGTGACATGAAACAAAACAAACGAGCTATGCTTTTAATATTTACTACAGCAATTGTAACTTCTGGGTTAGCAATTTTACCTTGGTTTATCATATAGGAATACTCCCCTAACAATGAAAAAAGCTGATTGCTTCTTAAGAAGCAATCAGCTTTTTTTATATTATAAAATCCCCAAAATTTTATTTACGCAACTTATAATAATAACCATAGATACGGCAACGCACATGACAACCGTATTACGATCTTGCTTTTCTTTTTTTGAAATTTCTTCTTTTGAATTCATGTGTATGATCTCCTTTTAAAAAAAGTGTGAGATAGGAAATTTTTCTTATCCGATGCGAGGTGAATACGAAAACCCTCTCTATCTCACATACACAATAGAATGGAATTGTCATTTTATAAATAAAATGACATGACGTTATGTCGCAACATAGGGTATTTTGTGTCGCTACGTTTTCTATTATAAAAAATAGTTGTGCAAAACTAGTGCATTTTTTATGTCAATTACTCTGAGCGAAAAATAACTCTTCCACTCAATCACATAAAAAGAGTTTTTTATTATTTTCATGTAAACTATACAAGTAGAATGAACAGTTTGGGGTGCACAAGATTATGGTAAAAATTTTATTAGTAGACGATGAAGAACGTATGTTACGATTATTAGATCTGTTCTTAAGCCCTCGCGGCTATTTTTGCATGAAAGCTACCTCTGGCCTTGAAGCACTAAATTTAATCGAACAAAAAGAATTCGATATTATTTTATTAGATGTTATGATGCCAAATATGGATGGATGGGATACTTGCTATCAAATTCGTCAAATTTCCAATGTTCCTATCATTATGTTAACAGCTCGTAATCAAAACTACGATATGGTAAAAGGCCTCACGATGGGCGCAGATGATTATATTACAAAACCATTTGATGAGCATGTATTAGTCGCACGAATCGAGGCTATATTACGCCGTACAAAAAAAGATGGCTTTGTTAGTTTCAATGGTATTGAGTGGGATAAAACGAAACATACTGTCACAGTTTATGATGAAAAAATCTCATTAACTCCTATCGAATTTTCGTTACTCGGACTATTTTTGCAAAATACAAACCGTGCTTATAGCCGAGATGATTTAATCGAAAAAATTTGGGGCTATGAAACAGATATCGAATATAGAACAATTGATTCACACATTCGTAATATCCGTGATAAACTACGCAAAAAAGGATTTCCAATTGAAGATTACTTAGAAACGGTCTATAAAGTCGGATATAAATGGAAAAGTGAATAATAACTTCGGTCAGTGGGAAATCGTATACCACTGACTCTTTATTATGAATAAGGTATGGTGAAAAAATGAGTAAACTTTCCCTTAAAATTGGGACATACTTTTTAATATTAGCTTTATGTATTGAAACAATTGCTTTCGTATCTTTTTATAAAAGCCTTTCAAAAATGCGTATTGTAGAGGAAACAGATGCTCTTTTAGAGAAAGGTAATCGCTATAGTAAAAAAATTAAAAGCCGCGAGAGACGGGATGAATATTATAAAGAAATGAAACACGCTGAACATAATAAAAGTCCTAAACGCCCTGTGTATCCTGAATTCGATATTACGAATGAGGCTGCACACTTAGTTGAATCGGAATCAATTTCTAACTCCGATATAGCTATCATTATTACTGACCATAACGGCAAAATTATTTCCACCTCAGAACCCGTAACAAAAGATATGCAAAAACAACTTACTTGTAAAACAGAAACTGTCCCAGACGGCGGATTGGTCGTTGAAAGGAACTGGAAAAAATCAAAGTTCATCACAACAGTAAGCCCACTTAACACAACAAAGTTTCAAGGAAAGCTATATATGCTATTAAAAACATCTTTCCTAGAAAATATGTTACTTAAACTCATGAACCAATTTCTTATCATTAGCGTTTTAACAATTATTTTAACAACAATTTCTGTCTTTGTTTTTTCACGCGTTATTACAGAACCACTTGTAAAAATGAAGAGAGCGACAGAAAAAATGTCAAAATTAAATAAGCCAATTCAATTAGGTATTAAACGGAATGATGAACTCGGAAGTTTAGCAAAAACAATTGAAGATTTATCGAGTGAACTTACGTATATGAAAAAAGAGCGCAATGAATTTCTCGCTAGTGTCGCTCATGAACTATTAACTCCATTGACCTATATGAAAGGTTATGCAAAAGTAGCAAAGAGAGACTCTTTAACAAAAGAGGAGCGAGAAGAATACTTACAAATCATTGAGGATGAAACGGATAGTGTAACCGATCTCGTCCAAGATTTATTTATGCTTGTACAATTAGAACAACACCAATTTGTTATAAAAAAACAAAAAGTGCTTCTTCAGCCATTTTTAGAACGAATGGTTGAAAAAACAAAAACAACATTAACGAATAAGCAAATGCAACTTCATGTATATTGCAAAGATGATTTAGAAGTTTGTATAGACGAAAGACGTATGGAACAAGTTATGTTAAATTTATTACACAACGCTTATCAACATTCGCCAGAAAACACATCCATTACGATACGTGTACTCATGGAAACAGATTCTTTTACAATAAGTGTACAAGATGAAGGTGAAGGTATTCCTGAAGAAGATATCCCGCATATTTTTGACCGTTTTTATCGTGTTGATAAATCTAGAACACGAGCTACAGGCGGAAAAGGCATCGGGCTAGCTGTTGCAAAGGAAATTGTAGAATTGCATAACGGTTCTATTCTAGTAACAAGCCAATTAGGAGCGGGAACAAACTTTATAATCAAGCTACCTTTTGAATAATATGCGTGTGAAAACACCAGTAGTAGTAAACACTACTGGTGTTATTTTGTTCATAAAAACAGCTCATATAAGCTAAGCTTTTGAAATTATTCTTATTTCAATATAAAATAAAGGTACATTTGCAAAGATTTGGAGGGTGATATAATTGGATATCCATGTATTAACAAAAGACGAAGCAGAAATTTACTTAGAACTTCGCGTAGAAGGATTAAAGCAAAACCCTGAAGCATTCAGCTCTTCTTATGAAGATATTATTAATAAAGAGTGTGCGATTGAATATAAAGCACAAAAATTAGCACAAGATGAAAACTATACGCTAGGTGCATTTAAAGATGGAAAATTAATCGGGGTTGCAACACTGGAAACGAAACCATATGTAAAACAAGAACATAAAGCTAAAATCGGTTCTGTATATGTATCTCCAAAAGCACGCGGACTTGGAGCAGGAAAAGCACTTATTAAAGAATGTCTTGAGCTTGCTAAATCTTTAGAAGTAGAACAAGTTATGCTTGATGTTGTTGTTGGCAACGATGGAGCGAAAAAACTTTATGAATCATTAGGTTTTAAAACATTCGGTGTACAAGAACGTTCATTAAAATATAACGGACAATATTGGGACGAAGAGCATATGGTCTTATTCTTAGATGAAAATAAATAATAAAAAACATCCTCATGTTTGGAGGATGTTTTTTACTTTCTTGTAAACCATGCCGTGTGTAATAATTGAATCGCTTTCGCAATCTCTTCCTCTGATAATATCGCAAACCCAAGTAAAACTACACTCTCAGGCGCCGTACCGTCTTTATAGTACGTAGACACAGGATATATTTTAATACTATATTTCGCAGCTTCTTGAATTAATTCTTCTTCCCGCATTCCATTATGCACTTTTAATAAAATGTGTAATCCGGAATCTTCTCCTATCACTTCAACACGATTAGAGAAATACTTCTCTATTTCAAAAACAAGTCTATCTCTCTTCTTTCGGTAGACAACACGCATTTTATGAATATGTTTTTCCCAATATCCTTCATTTAAAAATCTTCTAATCACTTCTTGATCTATTCTTGAAACACTTTGTGTATAAAATAAATATTGCTGTTGATACTTTTTAATTAATTTCTTCGGCAACACCATATAGCTCATCCGTAGCGATGGCAATAATGCTTTAGATAGCGTCCCCATATAAATAACTTTCCCCTCTGTATCTAACCCTTGCAGCGCCGGTATAGGCTTTCCAGAATAACGAAATTCACTATCGTAATCATCTTCAATAATATACCTGCTCTCTTCTTTCTTTGCCCATTGTAAAAGCTGCATCCTTCTCGTAATAGGCATAATCATTCCAGTTGGAAACTGATGGGAAGGTGTAACAAATACAACATTCGCATTGCTATTTTCTAAATCTGCAATACAAATTCCATCTCTATCTAAAGATAACATTTTGACTCTTGCTTCTCCCTGTTCAAAAACAACCATCTTCCTATGATACCCTGGGTTTTCAACTGCATAATTGCTTTCCTTTAACAATTGAAACAATAGTTTCACTAATATTTGTGTTCCCGCTCCTAATACAATTTGACTAGCTGAACAACGCACACCTCTAGATTCATACAAATAATTCGTAATCTCTTCTCTTAAGCTTGCTTCCCCTTGAGGGTGTCCTAGAAAGAGAAGTTCGTTATTATGCGGTTGCCATACTTCATTTACAATTTTCCGATACATATTAAATGGAAAAGCATTTGTATCAATTCCTGTTTGTGTAAAGTCAAATTTATAACTCTTCTCCTGAAACGGTACTTCTTCTATTCTATCTCCGCTATCCTCTATATGAACCATTTGCTCAATCTTGCATACAAAATAACCTTTTCTCGATATCGACTCAATATAACCTTCTGCAAGTAATTGTTCGTACGCTGCCTCTACTGTATTTTTACTTACTTGTAAATGTATCGCTAACTTTCGCTTAGCCGGTAATTTCGTAAAAGGGACAATCGATCCATCTTTAATTTCTTTTTTTATATACTCATACAATTGCACATACAATGCCTTTTTACTATTCATATTTAAATTAGGCGTTAATTCTAACATAATATCTGACCCCTTAATAAAACTAAAATCTGATACTTTTTACAGTACCAGAAGTTATATATAATTCCTTTTATCATGTCACACATCAAAAATCAAATACCGGAGAGGAGAAACATGATAATGAACAATGGTAGACGTATCGGACTCATTATGATTATTACAGGGGCTACATTATGGGGATTATCTGGTCCAATGATTCAGTGGCTATTTCAGCATACTAATGTATCCTCAATTGATTTTTTAACAATTCGATTGTTACTTGCAGGAATATTTATTTTGTCTTTCTTACTTATAAAGAAACAAAACATATTTCAAATTTGGAAACACTCTAGATATTCTATACAACTTATTATTTTCTCTATTCTCGGCATGCTTGGTGCGCAATACGCCTTTATCGAAACGGTTCATATTAGTAACGCGGTCACAGCAACGCTATTTCAATTTCTAGGTCCTGTTCTTATTACCATGTATGTTGCATTTGAACAAAGAAAATTCCCTGCTTCCATGCAACTATTCGCAATTATAGCCGCGCTAATAGGAACATACTTTATTATTACAAATGGCTCAATTGAAAATGTTGTTTTATCTAAAGAAGCTATTATTTTTGGACTATTAACAGCAATTGGATTTGCATTTTATACCCTTCATCCGGCTTCTCTCATTAAAGAATGCGGGACAACTGTAGTAATTGGTTGGGGGATGTTAATCGGAGGAATTGCACTACTTATTTATAATCGTTCATTCGGGTGGAATCACTTTTCACAAACCCTTACACTAAAAACTTTTTCTATGCTTATTCTTATCATTATTAGTGGTACCCTTTCTTTCCTTCTATATATCGGTAGTCTTAAATATTTAGCAGCAACAGAAACAAGCATTTTATCTAGCATTGAACCCCTTGTAGCTGCCATCGTCTCAATTACTTGGCTAAATTCTTTTGGAACATATCAATTATTAGGCGGCGTATGTATCGTTCTGTCCGTTATTTTTTTGACGATGCCTCAAAAAGAAACCGAACCAACCTATACAACGGAACAAATATAAAGTGAAACTTTAATTAGTGGGGCTATCTCCCACTGATTATTAACCTACACCAATCGGGCTTTTACGGGATAAAAAATGTCAAAAGAGGTCGTACAAAACTTACGACCTCTTTTTATACTTTAAAGGAATTGTCCCGCCTTCTAGCAAATACAATTACACTAACAATAAAAACTAGGAGTGTGGCACCATGAAAAAAATCGGAACTATGCTACTTCTCTCCTTCCTCATCACTGGATGCACACCAGCACAACCTGATTCAAAAGCATCTAAAACTGAAGCTGTCGCAACGTCATCCAATCAAGTGAACGCACCTTCCTTCTTTCATCTTAGTGTTTTAAAAGATGTAAATTGGGAAGAAGCCCCCTCATTCATAGACGGAAAAATACCTTTAAAAGGCATCGAAGGAAAAATCGCAATGGCTGATAGTCCTATTATCGCAAATGAACAAAATGAAATAATGTGGTACTTTCTAGATTCTGAAATACCAACTGGAAAATTGTCTATTATTGCGCTAAAACAAGGATCTGTAACGCCAACACCAGTACTCTTTCAAAAAGAAATTTCCAAACAAACTTGGACTACTTCAAATACAATCAATTCTACTACAAGCGAACTCCCTCTCGCTATGTCACTACCTTCATCTGGATTATGGTTATTAAATATATATGTGAATGAAAAATATTATGATCAGTTTGTAATCACCGCTGAGTAAAGTGACAAAAATAAACCACTTTCTTACAACAATGTAATTTCTACGTCATGTACTTCGATAGTTGAATTATCTCTCTTCTCTTATACTTAAAGTAAGAAATGAATGAGGAGAGATGAGAGATGAAAAAAATGATAGAAGTAATCATAGCAATAACTGAGGTTTTAGTGAATGGTAAACAAGTTGCAATGGAATTAAATAAATAGTGAAGAAACATAAATAATTCTACACTTCTTCATTATTTTGATTTCTTATCTCAAAAAAGCAGTGCCTTTTAGGCACTGCTTTTAGCTATTAATAACGTGGTATTTTCGTAATTTGTGCCACGCCTGAATCAATAGCTGCTTTCGCTACTGCTTCCGCAACACTTGGAACAACTCTTTTATCTAATGGATTCGGGATTACATAATTCGCATTACGTTCTTCATCAGTAATGATGTTAGCGATCCCATATGCTGCCGCTAATTTCATCTCTTCTGTAATATCAGTTGCGCGCACATCTAACGCACCGCGGAATATTCCGGGAAACGCCAATACATTATTTACTTGATTCGCATAATCCGAGCGCCCAGTTCCTACTACAGCTGCCCCAGCCTCTAATGCATCCTCAGGGAAGATTTCTGGAATTGGATTCGCCATTGCAAACACAATTGCTTTCTCATTCATCGTCTGTACAAGTTCTTTCGTTAATACGTTAGGAGCAGATACGCCAATAAAAATATCAGCTTGGTTAATCGCTTCTTTTAACGTTCCACGCACATGTTCACGATTTGTCTTTTTTGAAACTTCAATTTGTGCTTCGTTCATCCATGTTTCACCTTCACAAACAATACCTTCTAGGCTAACTAGCGTAATGTGCTTTGCACCAGCCTTTAATAATAATTTTCCAATTGCAATTCCTGCCGAACCCGCACCGTTAATAACGATTTTCACATTATCCATTTGTTTGCTAACAACTTTTAATGCATTAATAACAGCTGCTAAAACGACAATAGCTGTTCCATGTTGATCATCATGGAATACAGGAATATTCGTTTCTTCTTTTAATCGTTTTTCAATTTCAAAACAACGCGGTGCTGCAATATCTTCTAAATTAATCCCTGCAAATGTAGGCTCTAAATTTTTCACAAGGGTAACGATTTCATCTACATCCGTTGTGCCTAAACATAATGGGAAAGCATCTACATTCGCAAACTTCTTAAACAAAATACTTTTTCCTTCCATAACAGGCATAGCCGCTTTCGGTCCAATGTTTCCTAAACCGAGTACCGCTGTTCCATCTGAGACAACTGCCACCATATTACCACGTGCTGTATAGTCATACACCGTTTCTTCATTTGCCGCAATTGCTTTGCAAGACTCCGCTACACCTGGTGTATACGTCAGGCTTAAATCATCCGCTGAATTTACTTCTACTTTACTTGTAATTTCAATTTTCCCTACTAATTCTTTATGCAATAACAATGATCTTTCATTAATTTGATTTGCTAACATACTTATAATCTCCCCTTAATTTGACAAGCTAGCTATATGAATATAGCTAGCTTGTTTGATCATGAAAACATCTTTAATAATATTGTCGCCGTTACAACCATTGCCGCCCCGCCTAAACGAGTCGAAATTTGCGCGAACGGCATTAATTCCATACGATTTGAAGCCGATAAAATAGCAACATCTCCAGTTCCACCTAAACCGCTATGACATCCAGTTACAATCGCCGATTCAACTGGATACATCTTCATCACTTTCCCTACAAGAAAACCTGATGCTACCATTGTAAGAACAACCGATGCGCACACAACAACATATCCTACTGAAAGAACTGCTGCTACGTCTTTTAACGGAATATACAGCAATCCTAATCCAACCATTAAAGGCCAAGTTAAATTCTTCGAAATAAATTTATATAAATGGAATGCTCCTTGCTCCATTTTTGCTGGCATTAATTTAAAGTATTTCACAAGCGCTGCTGAGAAAATCATAATGATTGCCCCAGGAATACCGATGAACTTAGAAGCAAATCCTCCGAAGATGAAGAACGTACACGCAATTAATAAACCTGCTCCCATTAATGAGAAGTCAATTGGCTTCTCTGTATTTTGTTCTTTTAATAATTCTGCTTGATTGTCTGTTTTCACTAATACACCGTTACCACTAAGCTCCGGTTTCTTCTCACCTAAACGCTTCATATACCCTGCACTTACAATTGCGAACATATTTCCAATAATAGCTGCTGGAATAAGCTGTGATACAAACGTTGCTGATGATTCATTTAAAATATCACTATAAGCTAGCGACAATGGTAAAATCCCTTCCCCGATACCACCACTCACAATTGGTACGATGATAAAGAAGAATGTGTGCTTCATTTCAAATCCAAATAATGAACCGACCAATAATCCCACTGCTACAGAAGCTAACGTCCCTACTACTAAAGGAATAAACATGCGAACGAAACCTTGTACTAACACTTTACGGTTCATTCCTAAAATACTTCCGACTACTAAACAAGAAATATATAAATATAAAAAGTTCGATTTTTTCATTAACATAGTCGCAGCTTCCATTGAAGCTGGATTCATCCAGTTAAAAAATACAAGTAATGATGGAATAAATAACGAAAGTATTGCTGGACCGCCGATATTTTTTAAAATTGGAATTCTCATCCCAATATCGCCTAAGAAAATCCCCATGATCATAATAACTGCAAATCCACCAATCATATCTGCTGGCAATTTATTATATACAGATGCCCCATAAATAATAGCAGCCAATACTACATATAATGGTAAAGGTATAACACCGATTTTTACATTCATAATTTTAGAAGCGAAAGATTCTCTTTGTACTTCATTTCCTTCAGAAAATGATACCGCTTCCACATTCTTTTGAATTCCCATATGGCACCCCCTCGTTTTCTTAATAACAATATTAAAACGCTTTCAATAGTAAAAATAGTTTTTGTAAGTTTTGTAATTGATTTTGTAATTAAAAAAAGTATAAGCGACTTATATTAAGTCGCTTATACGTAAAACTCTATTTTCTTTTGATCAACACATCTTAATTTACTTACAGGTCTTCCCACATGTTGGTACATCATTTCGTTTTCTAACACCCCAATGTCAGTCAGAAACATTACATATTTTCGAATAGAAACTCTTGAAATTCCAACTAATTGTGCCATTTCATCTGTTGTAAATACTCTTCCATTCAGAGACTCGATCTTCTGCCAAATTAATTGCAACGTTTGCTTCGTTAAACCTTTCGGAAGCTCTTTAGTGACAGTAGGCTCTCTTTTTTCTTTTTGTAAAATTAACGAATCTAATTCCGATTGACTAATTTTTTGTTGTTCTTTCATGAAAGTAAATTTTTCTCGATATATAGTTAATGCCTCTTTAAATCGTTCAAATGTAAATGGTTTAATTAAATAATCTACAACTCCATATTGTAATGCTTTTTTAATACTCCCCATATCATGTACAGCTGAAATCATCATTATATCGATTTCTTTTTCTTGGTTCCGGATATACATTAAAAGCTCAAACCCAGTCTCTTCAGGCATAAAAATATCAAGTAATACTAAATCTACTCGTGATTTCTCTAATACTTCTATCGCTGACTTTACTGAGTTAACTGCTTGAACAAGTTCAAACCCTCCTACTTGTTCTAAATAATGCGTATTTAACATTGCTACCATCGGGTCATCTTCTACAATTAAAACTTTAATCATATTTGCCTCTCATCCCTACCTTTAGGTATTTCAATTGTTATCGTTGTTCCCTTTCCTACTAATGAATGCATATGAATTTCCCCATTTATTCGCTGTATACTTTCTTTTACAAGATACAAACCATAACCGCGGTTATCTCCCTTTGTGGAATAACCTTTCGTAAATAATTCCTCTATTTCTTTTTCTTGTATACCTTTTCCCGTATCTTGTACTGTAATAGTTAGTATATCCCCATGTTGTATCTCAACTTCAACTTGCTTCTTTTCACAATTCGTCACTGCTTCTAATGCATTATCAATTAAATTTCCGACAATCGTAATAAGTTCATGAGTAATACTTTCATCATCTATTTCCGGCATATAAGAATCTTCACTTATAATTAATTTTATATTTTTCTCTCTAGCATAGCTGAGCTTACCTAGTAAAAAACCAGCAAATACTGGACTTTTTATTCTTTTCATAACTCCACCAATTTCATATTGATGCTCTGATACCATGCCGCTTATATACTTCTGTAATTCTTCATACTGTTTCATATGTGTAAGCCCTAATACGACATGCATCTTATTCATAAACTCATGAGATTGTGCCCGTAATGCTTCTGCATATAGTCTAATACCAGTTAGTTCCTCTGCTAGTTTTCTAATCTCTGTTTTATCACGAAATGTTGCAATTGCACCAACTATTTCTCCTTTTACATATAAAGGAACTCGATTCGTCACAATCGTAATTCCATAAATATTTTGTTCTTCGTTTAATTGTACTTCTCCCGTTTGCAATACTTCTTTTATACGTGAATTTGGCATATACAACTCAACATCTTTACCGATAAAATCTTCTTCAAGTCCGCTTTTTTTAAATAGACGTTTCGCTTCATTATTAATTAACGTTACTCTAGCCTCTTTATCTACAGCAATAATACCTTCCTTTACAGATTGTAGCATCGTATTTCTTTCTTCAAGAATTTTTGCTATCCTGTGCGGCTCAAGACCGAATAAACTTTTCTTTATATGTCTAGCTAGCAATATTGCTCCTATAATTCCGACTAATACACCCACTCCGACACCAATATAAATGATATGTCTACTTTCCTTAACTCTCTCTTTTACATTATCTGCTGAAATACCAACAGCCACTGCTCCAAGTTGTTCACCTGTTTCAGAAAATATTGGTACAAACACTCGCATGGAAATACCTAAAGTTCCTTCTGCTAACGATACATGTTCTTTTCCTTTCAATGCAGGCCCTTCATCTCCCCCAATAAAATGATGCCCTATTTTTTGAGGATTTGGATGTGACTTTCTTATTCCATTCATGTCCATAACTACAATAAATTGAACACCTGTGTTTTGTAATATTCTATTTGTATACGTTTGGATTGCAGAGGTATCTGCTTTCCCAACCAAACCATCGATTACAATCGAATCATTCGCCACAATGTGTGCAATTGTTTTTGCTTTCTCTGCTTGGCTATCCTCCGTCGTCCGTTCTACATTATGACTAATTAATATATCTGTCACAAGTAAAGAAAAAATTACAACTGTACAAACTAACAATGTAATCGTTTTCCATAAATTCCATAGTCTTTTTCTTTTTTTCATCCTGTTAATGACTCCCCTAATTGCTGAATAGAAAAATAAGTAAGGTGATATTATTTTCACCTTACTTATCTGCTGTTATTATACTTTAAATTTACTAGTCATCGCTTGTAGTTCTTCTGCCATCTCAGCTAAGTTTTGCGAAGCTGAACTAATTTCCTCCATGGAATTAACCTGTTCTTCTGTTGAAGCTGCAACACTTTGCATACTAGCTGTATTTTCTTCTGCAGCAGCTGCAATTTCATCAATAGCATTTGTCACTTCATTTGCATCTCCAGCAATTCTCTTCGTTGTTTCTACCATTTGATTAACTTGAGAAACAATATGTGTAGTAGAACTTAAAATTTCCGTAAAACTTACTTTCGTTTTTGTTACAACATCAAGGCCTTGTTGAACTTCTTCATTCACATTATCCATCGCCTTAACAGTATGTTCAATATCCGCCTTAATTTCTGCAATTAAATTTGCAATCTCTCCAGATGACTCTCCTGATTGCTCTGCTAATTTTCTAACCTCATCTGCTACAATAGCAAATCCTCGTCCCTGTTCACCTGCTCTTGCTGCTTCAATAGCCGCATTTAAAGCTAATAAGTTTGTTTGAGTTGCAATGTTTTGAATTGCTTCAGAAATAGCTCCTACTTGCTTTGATTTCTCATCAAGAAGTTTAATAATAGCATCTGACTCGGATACCGACCTAGAAATAGACTGCATTTGTTTTGCGGTTTGTTCAACTAAATCTTCTCCCTCTTCAGCTCTTTCACGGGCATGTAATGAGGAAATAGAAATTGACTCTGCGCTTCCGGTTACATCTTGAATTGCTGTATTTACTTGTTGTAATGTAGCAGCACCTTCTTCAACACCTTGACTTTGTGACTCAGCCCCACCTGATACTTGTTCCATCGCAATTGTAATTTGATCTGTCGCATCATTTGCTTGCTGTACGCTCGCTGTTAACTCTTCAGCCGATGCTGCAACATGTTCTGCTGAAAAGCTAATTTGGGTAATAACATCTTGTAAAGACGTAGACATTTCATTAAATGAATTCCCTAATTTCCCTATGTCATCCTTGGAATGGATTGTAATTTTCTCTGTTAAATCTCCCTTACTAATTTTATATGCCGATTCAGCTATTTTTCGTAATGGCCCTGTAATAGACTTTGTAATGAAATAAATTAATATACTACCAAATGCAATAGCAATAGCAATAACAATAAAAGTCTTATAAAATACTGGATTCGCAGCTTGGGTAATTTCTTCATCAAACATAACTCCAACTACTTTCCAGCCCGTTTTCTCATTTGTTGCAAAGATTAAATTCTTTTTATCATCTTGTTCTGTATAAGAGACATTTCCTTGTTTTTCTTCATAAATCGGTTTAATCCAAGGATCAGTAACTTTTGCACCTGGTTTTCTAGATGGATGACTAACAATTTGCTTATTTTGATCTAAAATAACTGCATAACCTTTTTCACCAATGTTAATCATTTTGGAAATTTTCAAGATGTTATCTAAATTTAAGTTAATTCCTATAACACCTTTACCATCTTTTACTTCTTTTGCAATTGTTACTACCATATTTTTTGTAGATGCTGATTGATATGGTGCAGTAACAATTACTTTCCCTTTATTTTCATGTGCTTCTTTATACCAAGATCTATCTGTTGGATTATACCCATCATCCATTTTGATAAATGGTTCTCTTATAAACTTTCCTGTCTGCGTTCCAATATAAATACCTTCTACTTCTGGATGAAGTTTTATATATTGCGCTAGCTTCGTTCTTACTATTTCTTCCTGTCCATTTGGATATGTATCCTCTGTTAAGATGTCTGCAAAGTACGTCGCATCAACAAATTTCTCTTCTATATTTTGAGAAATAACAGTATTTAAAATCGAAATATTCTCCTTTGCTTTAGCTGTCATTTGATGTTCAAAATTTGTTTTGGCAGTTTGATATGAAACACCACCGATAATAATTCCTGGTATAGTTAAAATAATAAAAAAT
>NZ_JBNLYE010000050.1:0-22183 GCF_050172095.1 Bacillus sp. GMs2/2 | reverse complement strand
TCTTAAATATGACAACACATTCCAATGATTTCCCAAAAATTTTATCATATCATGCTTTTTACACTGTATAACTTGATAAATAATTTTCAGAAAACAAAAAAGCCAACAAAAATTTTTGTTGGCTTTTTCATATTTTAGTAATAACCATACTGCTCTTTTTCTTCTCTTTTATCGTTCAAAATAACACCTAGTAGTTTTCCTGATGCTTTATCTAATATTTGTTTCGCTTTTACGATTTTATCTTTTTCTGTCTTTTCACTTCGTACAACGAGTACGATTCCATCACATTTATTCGCAAGTATTTGTGCATCTGTAACCGCAAGGACAGGTGGTGTATCAATTAATATAATATCAAACATGTTATATGCTTCTAGCAACGCCTCGTCCATTGCCCGGCTCCCTAATAGTTCTGCTGGGTTTGGCGGGATTGGACCTGCTGCCATTAAGTATACGTTCTCTATATCTGTTTTTTGAATGCATTGCATAAGTTTCGCTTGTCCTGATAATAAGTTTGTTAATCCATTTGAACTATGAATAGCAAATAAGTTTTGTATCGTCGGCTTCCGCAAGTCAGCTCCAATTAATAAAACTTTCTTTCCTTGTTGTCCGAAAACAACTGCTAAGTTTGAGATTGTCGTTGTTTTCCCATCACCTGGATCGGCTGAAGTAACAATAATAGAACGAACATGATTATCTACAGATGTAAACTCAATGTTTGTACGAATGTTACGGTATTGTTCTGTAATACGCGATTTAGGCTCTTTATGTGTAATTAATTGTCGTAATGGTTTTCTTTTCTTTCTCCCGAACATATTCATAATCTCCTTTTGTGAAATGCGACATTTCCCTTTTCTCTCTCTTATGCTCGATTTCATACGTCTAATTAATATTTTTGCTGAGTTCCCCACATTTCATCATAATCAATAACATTCTACTTTGTCTTATTTAAGTACCTTAACAATATGACAATGCCCTTATTTCTTTATTACCTTTATCACTTATCCTGTTTTCTAGATAAACAATAAAGTAAGCATATGGTAATTACCATCTATTTACAAGTAATTTTCTGATTAGTTTGTATATTATCGTTTCATCGTTATATAGCGGAAATTAAAAAAATCTCCTTGTCTTTTTACAAGGAGATTTTTTAGTACTATCTATTCTTTTTTATCACCAATCGCAAATGTAATTTCTGCCTCACATGCAACTTCACCATCTACTGTTGCGATTGCTTTTCCTTTTCCAATCGGGCCGCGTACGCGTGTCATTTCTACTTCTAGACGAAGCTGATCACCTGGGCGTACTTGTTTTTTGAAACGGCAATTGTCGATACCTGCAAAGAAAGCAAGTCTTCCGCGGTTTTCTTCTTTCTTTAATACTGCAACTGCTCCGACTTGTGCTAATGCTTCTACAATAAGTACACCAGGCATAACTGCATAGTCAGGGAAGTGTCCGTTAAAGAATTCTTCATTTGCAGATACATTTTTAATCCCAACCGCTCTTTTTCCTTCATCTACTTCTAATATTTTATCAACAAGTAAAAATGGATAGCGGTGAGGAATGATTTCTTTAATTTGTTCTATATTTAGCATGTAACAATCGCCCCTTTTGTAATATTGGTCTTACCACTTGGACATATTGCTATTATCCCATTTTGTTTATTGTTTGTCATTACAAAGTAACATTTTATATTTAGCACAACTTCCTAAAAAAAATGCACACACTCTATTCCATTAAAATAGTTGCACATTTTTGCAACTGACACGGAGGTGGAAAAGAGTGTATGCCCAAATTAGGGAAAGGCAATATGTATTGAAACATTATTTGCCTTAATGTCGTATTCGACTCATTATATTATAAACGTTTTCAATTAAGGAAATATTAAATTTAACCATATATATGAATATTTTACCTGTTTCCTTCATATTTCTCTATTTTCCTTCCATTTTCGCAAAAAAACAAAATAAAAAAATAAAAAAAACAAAAAAAGAACTAAGGCATTAGCCTTAGTTCTTTCAAATTATCTCAAAGCACGCTTTGGTAATCTGTCGATATTCTCTAACATAATACCTGTACCAACCGCAACGCAGTGCATTGGGTTTTCAGCAATTAATACTGGTACTTTTAGTTCTTCTGCTAGAAGCATGTCGATACCGTGTAGTAAAGCTCCACCGCCTGTTAGAATAACACCGCGGTCGATGATATCTGCAGATAATTCTGGTGGTGTGCGCTCTAATACACCTTTTGCAGCTTGTACAATAACAGCTGCATTTTCTTTTAATGCTTCTGTAATTTCTTCAGAGCATACTGTAATTGTACGTGGTAAGCCTGTTACCATGTCACGTCCGCGAATTTCAAGTTCTTCGCTACGTGCACCTGGGAATACTGTACCAACTTTAATTTTAATATCTTCTGAAGTACGTTCTCCGATTAATAGCTTATACTTACGTTTAATATAGTTTAAGATCTCCATATCAAACTTATCGCCAGCCATTTTGATAGAGGAAGAGGTAACAATATCACCCATAGATAGTACAGCGATATCTGTTGTACCTCCACCAATATCAACAACCATGTTACCGCTTGGTTGGAAGATTTCCATACCAGCACCAACTGCGGCTACTTTTGGTTCTTCTTCTAAAAATACTGTTTTACCACCTGAACGTTCAGCAGCTTCACGAATTGCTTTTTGTTCTACTGATGTAATATTTGTTGGACAACAAATTAAAATACGAGGTTTTGAAAAGAAGCTCTTTACGTCCAATTTGTTAATGAAATACTTTAACATTGCTTCTGTAATTTCGAAGTCTGCGATTACACCATCTTTAAGTGGACGAATTGCTACAATATTACCAGGCGTACGTCCCACCATGCTTCTCGCTTCTTCACCTACTGCTAATACTTTACCACTATTACGATCAATCGCCACAACAGATGGCTCATTTAATACAATACCCTTACCTTTAACATGAATTAATACGTTAGCCGTACCTAGGTCAATTCCGATATCTCGCGCAAACATTCCCGTTTTTTCCTCCTCGATATTCAAAATCAGGTTACACCCGAATTCTTTTCACCTAATTTCTGATTTTATCATAAATTTAACAGAAACGTAATATTCGCAAAAAGAATTCTTCTGAAAAATATTACCGAATGTGAACGGAATGTTTGCTACCGTAACATTATTGACGTACAGGCTTCTCTACATCTTCTTTTCTATACTTTTGTTTTGTTGCTTCTCCCCCTCTTAAATGACGAATAGACTTATGATAATCAAGAATTTCTTTCACTTCATTTGCGAGCTCTGGATTAATTTCTGGTAGACGTTCTGTTAAATCTTTATGGACTGTACTCTTTGATACCCCAAATTCCTTTGCAATGACACGCACTGTCTTTCTTGTCTCCACGATATACTTACCAATCTTGATAGTTCTCTCTTTGATGTAATCGTGCACACCACTCGCCTCCCTAATTTGGATGTGAGAAGGGTGAAATGAGCCTCGCTGCATACGACTAAGAAGTAAGTGTGAGTGCTGTTTGTAAGCGTTAAACATTCTTGGATTTATAATGAAATGATTCACGATTTCTCACCTCAAACACTCTCTTTGCTTTGGTTTATACCATTGTATTGCCCGCACTACTGATATATGCTACATGTTCACTATTTTTGCGGACTAAGTTAAGAAAAATTACGTTTTTTGTGAGAAATACGTTAAAACTGACTATTATAGCGAAAAAAAATGACACCTTATATATAAGGTGTCATTCTTCTCGTTCCAATTCTTCTTCTAACAATTGATGGTGGGGAACCTCTTTCTTACCGGCAATGTAATAATATAAAGTGAATAAAACAAACAATAAAATAATAGCAGTCGACAGAACAAACAAAAATGACACAGTATCCCCTCCCTTTTGTAATATATATTCGAGAATCTCGTCATTTTTCCTTGTTATTGCAACTTTTTTCTCGAAATTGAGTATTTTTATATAAAAATAAAAAAATCAGCTCCCCTAGTGGGAACTGATTTTTTCACTTTCTTATTCTTGTGAAGAAGAATCGTTAGATGATTCTGTAGAACCATTTGTTGATTTTTCTTCTTTCTTCGGTTCTTCTTTTTTGTCACTAGTTGAACCGCTTGTTGATTTCTCTTCTTTTTGAGACTTGTCTTCTGTTTTACTTTCAGGTTTCGTGCTCGTTGACTTCTCTTCTTTTTGAGATTTGTCATCAGCTTTTTTACCAGAAGCATTCGTAGCCTTTGCAGCACCTGCATCAGCTTTAATTTCTGTTACTGATTTATTTAAGTAACGTTCAGGGTTCACAGCCACATTGTCTTTACGTACTTCAAAGTGAACGTGAGAACCTGCCTCTTTATTCATTGCACTTAGACCGGATGTTCCTAATACTTCACCTTGTGCAACTCTTGCACCTTTTTCTACTTTCACACTGCCTAAGCTTTGATAAGATACCGCTACACCATTTCCACTATCAACTGTTACAACATAACCAAGAAGTGAATCTTTTTCAGCTTTCGTTACTGTACCACTTAAAGCAGCAGCAACATTGAATTCTTTTCCATTCTTCGCAGCAATGTCAATTCCTTTGTTCGGGGAATATGTGTTGTTATAAAAGACAAGTGCTTTTTCTTGTTCCGCCTCAGTTGCTGCATCTTCATAGAATTTCTTCTGTACGACTACTTCCGCATTCGCGGCAGCTGGCATTTTCACTACTTCTGAAGATTTTGTTACTGGTACTGCTGGATCTTCCGATTGTGTATACGGTGTTGCTTGATCGTGGTTTGGAGTCTTCTTCGGATTAGCTCCTTGGAACCATAGCGCAACCATTAAGATTACCGCTGCACAAGCAATGTATAGTGCCGGAAACACCCATCTTTTTTGAAATAAATGTACTACCTTTTGCGACTTTTTATTATTTCTTCCTCGCATTCCATCATCACCTCAGCAATCATTTTGAACAATATTCACGTATCCTATACAACGTATAACTAATTACTTTTCGACAAAATCTGTAAAAATATGTATAAGAATTGCAAAATTTCCGAGGAAATGATAGAAAAAAGAAAAAACTGAGCGTTTCGGCTCAGTTTTTAGTCTAATTGTTCCTTTTTATATACGATTAAACATACAAAGAGCGATATAATAAGCCAAACTGCAACATTTAATACATGCCCACTAATACTACTAAATCCCGCCCCACCTACTAAGCTGTTAAGTGCTTTCACAATATGAGATGTTGGAAGATATCCAATCATCGTCTTAATTACTTTATTTTCAACCATTGGCTCAAACTGTACAGCCAAATACATCGTCATTAATATCGGCATTCCAATTATTGATGTTTGTGGTACAGATGCAGCTAACAATCCAATCATTGTTCCAATCACAATAAATAAAATTGTTCCACATAAGAAAATAAATCCTAGCAATAATAGATTTCCACTGAATTGATCCAAAATAAATAAGTTCACAATACAAATGCCCAATGTCAAACATACTGTTAATATACTTTTTCCAATTAGAACTTCAACCGAAGATGCCGGTGATAGCATTAATACACGTAATGTATGTTTTTCTTTTTCTTCTGCAATTATCATAGATTGAACAAAGCCTGCGACAAATAGGAAGGCCGTTATAGTAGTAATGCCTAACATTTCCTTTCCCACTCCAAATCTGCTAAACAAAAATGAAAGTATAATTGGTAAAAATGCCATTAACAACACTTGTGAATTTGTCTTAAAATCATGTACTTCTTTTCTAAAAATAGCTGATACACGTCTCATTGAAAATGTCATTATAATCCCCTCCCAGTAACTTCAATAAAGATATCGCCTAAAGTTGGTTCGTGTGAATGAATGGATAGTAATTCTCCTTTGTTCATCCATTCTGAAATACGTTTTGCACCTAATTCATCTTTTTGTACCGTTTCTTTCTTCTTATCCTTTAACACGACTTGTATTTGATCTTTCGCGTATTGTAAGCGAAGGTTCTCCGGTGTATCAAGTGCTACAATCTCTCCGCCACACAGGAAGGCAATGCGGTTACAAAGCGTTTCTGCTTCGTCCATGTTGTGAGTCGTTAAGAAAATCGTCGTTCCTTCTTTATTTAAGTCTTTTAAGATTTTATGAATGTTTTGTACGTTTACTGGATCAAGTGCAGATGTTGGTTCGTCTAAGAAGAGGATATCTGGTTTATGAAGGATTGCTCTTGCTAGTGTGACGCGTTGCTTCATTCCCTTTGATAATTTTTTTACTGGTGTTTTTTTATCATCTAATAAATTCACTTGTGCTAGTACTTCATCGATTCGTTCTTTTTTGCAATCATATAAGTCACAAAATAATAGTAAGTTATCATAAATGCTAAGTCTTTCATATAAGCCGCTGTTATCTGTTAAAATACCAATTCGTTTGTAATCGATGCTACTTGGTCCTGTAATATCTTTCCCTAATACTCTTACCGTTCCAACACTATGAAGCAATTGAGAAGTTAAAATTTTTACTGTTGTCGTCTTACCAGATCCACTCGGTCCAAGGAATCCGAATATCTCTCCTTGCTTCACCTCAATATTTACATTTCGAAGTGCCGTTTTTCCACTGAAACTTTTCATTACATCTTTCATTTCAATTGCCAATGTCATTTCTTCATCCCCTTTGTTTTTCTTCTTTATAGATGAAAGTCGCTTTAGCGCTTTTCGTTCGTTTGTTTCGCTTTTCTTGACTCAATCATATGAAAAACAAAGGGTAGGCGCATTAAAATACCGGTAAAAGGAGTATTTTTACCGGTGAATGAATCGCATGTTGAGCTTATTGGAGCACTTTTATAGTCCAATAACACCTTTTAATTCATCCATTCGTCCTTTTGAAAGCGGGATTGAACTTTTTCTTTCGTCGTCTAAAATTAAGCTAAAACTGTTACGAGTCCAAGTAATCACTTCTCGCACTCTTTGTAAATTCACAAGGTACGAGCGATGACATCTAAAGAAACCAAAACCTGTTAACCTTGCTTCTAGTTCACCTAATGTTAAAGCGCATACGAAATCTCCTTCACGAACGTGAATATGTGTTACTCCGTTTTGTGTTTCAATGAAATGGATTTCCATCGGATCAAGTAAAATGATTTTATCGTTCACTTTCGCAGGTATTCTTTCTAACTTCATTTGCGGAATTATTTGAACGACCTTCTCTTCATCGACTTCTTCCACTTCCTCTTGTTCAATTTCTACTTTTTTCACACAATCGTTGTTTAATATGTATACATCCTCTGTTAACGAAAGGGCATCCGATAGGAAAGATGACGTAATAAAAATTGCCTTTCCTTGTTCTTTCATTTTCATAATTGCTTTTCGAATAATAACCGTACTCTCTATATCTACATTTTGCTCCGGTTCTTCCAAAATGATTAAATCCGGATTATGAATCATCACTCGCCCAATATGAAGACGACGCTTCTCTGAAAATGATAGTTTTTCTATTTTAACGTTTAGCTTATCTAGGAGACCAACAGACTGCACAACTTCTTCTATACTTATCTTTGATTCATAAAGCCCTATTAAAAACTTAAAGTATTCCTTCACCTTCAAACGATCATATGCTTCATCCTTCAAAAAACAAAAGCCTATGCGGGAATAATTTTTCTTTCCAATTGCTTCCCCTTCAAACAGTACGTTGCCAGTTGAAGCTTCTTCTTGACCAATAATAATGCGGTGTAACACTTTAGCTGTATGATTATTGCATTGCAAAACAATACATTGCCCTTTTTCAACCTTTAGCTCCATTTCCGGTAACTGGTTCGCCTTCCCTAACTGTTTCAACTCTAGTAACGCCATTTCATTTCCCCCAAATGCCTTTTTATCCTATTATATCAAACAGTTAATGGAAAATTATGATATTTTAAACAGAAAAAAATAGGTGCCAGAGTTCTGACACCTATTTCTTCACCATCAGTTTTCCTTCATAATCATTCATCGTCTTTATTTCAACGCCTTTATAGTAATGAGCGACGATATCTGTATATTTCTTTCCTTCCGCTGCCATGCCGTTCGCCCCGTATTGACTCATACCAACGCCGTGACCGAACCCTTTCGTCGTAACGATGATTTTATCTCCTTGTTGTTTCCACGTGAAATCAGAAGAACGTAAATCTAACTTTTCACGAACTTCTTTTCCTGTTAATGTTTTTCCTTGAAAAGCTACATCCTTTACGCGCTTTCCTTCCGTAAGGTCTTTAATATTTCCAACCTTCCCGTCTGCTAGCACTTTCACACCGAGACGTTTTTGAAAATCAGCTACTGTAAATGTTTGCTCGCTCGTAAACTTTGGAGAGGCTTGATCCCACGGACTATCTACACTTTTCAAGTACGGATAATCATTTCCCCAATAGTCAGCTGCATTTTCTGTTCGGCCATTACTCGTTGAAAAGAAGGTTGCTGAAATTGGTTTTCCATCATACGTTAAAACTTGTCCTGCTGTTTTCGAAACGGCTTCTTCGATTTTCTTCAAATTATTTTCGTAGTTATTACCCCATTGCTTCTTCAATTCATCTTTGCTTTTGTACACTTGATCTTTCACCGTATCTGTCACGTCCGCATTATTTTTCTTTCCTCCGCTTAGCATACGTTGTACTACAAATGTTCTCGCTGCTAATGCCTGCGCCTTTAGTGCCTCTATTTCAAAACTGGCATTCATCTCAGAAGCTACTACACCTGTCACATACTCCTCCACTGGTAATGTTTCTACCTTCTTCTGTTTTTCGCGATATACAGCAACTTGAACAGCTGTATCTACTTTTCCTGGAGCTGGTATGCTTTCTATCGCTGGAGGAGTTTTAGAGGCTGTTTCTTCCCCTACTTTTGCTTTCGCAAATGGAATAACAAGGGCTGCAGGTACAATGATAACGAGCGCTATTAAGAGCGCTACTGTAATAAAAAGTGGCTTTGAAAATTTCATCCTATTTTCCCCCAATATAAAAGCTTTACTCCATTCATTCTTATGGAACAACTCTTTCTTTTAGAACATACTTAAGGGGAAGAGTATAAAACAGAAATTTTCTAAATATTTTTACTGGTACGTGCATAAGTATAGAATTTATTGACTATAACAGTAATAACCCAAAAAATAGCCCCTATGTCAAAAGACATAGAGACTATTTCAATTAAGCGTGAAGATCAGAAACTTCTTGTTCTTTCACTTCTTCTACTTTTTCGTTTACACGTTCAATAGTTGCACCTAATGCAGCTAATTTCTTATGGAAGTTTACATAGCCACGGTCAAGATGTTTTAACTCAGTTACACGAGTATAACCTTCTGATACTAAACCAGCTAAGATTAATGCAGCTGCAGCACGTAAGTCAGTTGCTGCTACTTCAGCACCTTGTAAGCTGTTTGGACCGTTCATAATAACAGAACGACCTTCAATTTTAATATCAGCATTCATACGACGGAATTCTTCAACGTGCATAAAGCGGTTTTCGAATACCGTTTCTGTAATCATGCTTGTTCCATCAGCTTGTAGTAATAATGCCATCATTTGTGATTGCATGTCTGTTGGGAAACCTGGGTGAGGCATAGTTTTAATATCAACCGCTTTTAACTTATCTGGGCCGATAACACGTACACCTTCGTTTTCCTCAATAATTTTAACACCCATTTCTTCCATTTTCGCTGTAATTGAGCGTAAATGTTCAGGTACAGCATTTTCAATTAAGATGTCTCCACCAGTAATTGCTGCTGCAACCATGAATGTTCCCGCTTCAATACGGTCAGGAATAATAGAGTGGTTTGCACCATATAATTTATCAACGCCTTCGATACGAATCGTTCCAGTTCCAGCTCCGCGTACTTTCGCTCCCATCGCATTTAAGAAGTTAGCTAAGTCAACGATTTCTGGTTCTTTCGCTGCGTTTTCAAGAATTGTTGTCCCTTTTGCTAATGTAGCTGCAGACATAATGTTTTCTGTCGCGCCTACGCTTGGGAAGTCTAAGTAGATTTTAGCTCCTTTTAGTTCTCCCTCAACATATGCCTCAACAAAACCGTTACCAACCTGTACTTTTGCTCCCATTGCTTCGAAGCCTTTTAAATGTTGGTCAATTGGACGTGAACCAATTGCACATCCACCAGGAAGTGCAATACGAGCACGACCGTTACGTGCTAATAATGGTCCCATTACTTGAACAGATGCACGCATTTTACGTACATATTCAAATGGTGCTTCAATGTTTAGTTCTTTAGAAGAATCGATTGTTACTTGATTATTTTCAAATACGACTTCAGCATTTAAATGACGTAATACCTCATTAATTGTGTATACATCAGACAAAACTGGTACTTCAGATAGTACATTCTTTCCATCACTCGCTAATAGGGCTGCAGCGATTATAGGTAATACAGCATTTTTTGCGCCCTCAACACGCACTGTGCCGTTTAACCGCTTTCCGCCACGGACGATGATCTTTTCCAAATTATTCCCCTCCGTGTCCTTTTTTCAGTATCTATTCACTCAATACTCAGAAGTTATGATCGGTGTGCCAACCACAATTGTATCTTTGTTGTCTGTAGAACGTATTGCTATTTGCACATTTATTTTCTCTCTATTTGTTGAAAGAGCGTCATCCCACTTTTTATTGTATGCGGAGACTGACACAAATGCTCTTTCTTCTACTTGTTCGATCGCTCTTGCTGAAAGATCTTTCAAAACCTGATTGGTTTTATTTTGCAAAACACCTTCAATCTTATCATTCAGTACACCTTGAACACAAGTGTAAATTATAGGTTTTTCACTAAAAATTTTATTCATGTTTTGAACATACTTCGGGTCCCATTTCGCCCCACTTACTTCAAAGATAATGAAAGTGTTTTCTTTAGTATTTTCTTTACTCCAAGTTACTACTACTCGTTCTTCATAAGAAGAAAGCTTTTTATAGGATGTAGCTTTATATCCATCTGGAGATTGCTCTACTTCCCACTTTTGAATATTTGCCTTTTCCTTCACATCGTTTAACAACTTTTGAAACGTATGTATGTTAGAAATTGTTTTTGTTTCTCTCGCTAACCATGACCATTTTTCTACTTTAGCATCATTTTTCTCTAAAGCCTTGATCATGCTCTCCATTTTCTGTTCATCGCTTATCGGTTTCATCTCTCTATATCCAACCAAAAATAAAACAACACTAAGTGCAACAATAAGAATGGCTTTAAGCTTCAATTTCATCCCCTCCTATCCCCATTGTTAACGGAGATTTGAGGTTCTATACACTTACTTTACTAAATACGTTAAACTCTTCGAATAGCCTAAATAATCAAGGAAAAAGTTACTTACAGATGTCCCAATTGCAATTGTAATTAAGATGAGTAATACTCGCGTCTGCAGCACTTTTCCGGACTTCATTAAACGCTCAATGTGAATGCCTTGTAAGGCCCACCACGTAATGGTAATAAACAATAAATGCGAAACAATGGCAATCAGTGCTTGTTGCCCTAAAAGTTGTGCCAAAAAATCGACCCCTTTTTACTCAGCTACTACTTATGAAAGAATATAAAAACGATACCATAATAAGTAGGAGCTACACTTTTTCAAATGCACATAGACATCTTACATTTTACATCGTGATTTTCTTTCCAAAAACGTATATCTACATTACAAGTTAACACAAAATAAAAAGCGCAGAGTACTGACTCCACACCTTTTATTTTCACTATTGTACCACGTTCCCTAAGAAGAAGAAATCTTTCATTAATGGAAAATATTCATAAAAGAAATTGTACCCAATCATCGGCATAATCCCTAGTATTACAATCGAAATTGCACAAAGACTCATAACAACCTTTATATTTAACGGTAACCGTATCCTCTCTTCTGTCTCTCCTGTGCGGAAAAACATTTGTTGTAAAATACGGAAATAATATACGAATGAAACAACTGTCGTACCCATCATAATCGAAGCTAGTACGTAATGTGCTGGCTCTACATGAAGCGCGCCTAAAAAGATGTTAATCTTTCCAATGAAGCCAGCCGTTCCTGGTATCCCAGCCAGCGATAAAATAAAGATTGTCATCATAATCGCTGCAAATGGTGACCTTTTATATAAACCTGTGAAAATTGTTATATTTTCCTCATCATTTTGTAAGATTAAGCCGTGGATGATAGCAAATGCACCTATATTCATAAGCATGTATGCCAGCATATAAAACCACATGCTATCCATCGTAAATGGTGATAATGCTACAAGTGGAACGAGTAAATACCCTGCATGAGCAATGCCCGAATAAGCAAATAAACGCTTTATATTGTATTGTTTTAACGCAACTACATTCCCAACAATCATCGTAATACTTGCTAACACCGCGATATATATACTCATATGCCCATATAAAGATTGCATATCTCCTTGTATTAATACACTTGCAAAAACCATAAGGAACAAACGAATAATGAGCAGGAACCCAGCAATTTTAGAAATCGTTCCAAGAAAAGCAGTAACTGGTGTAGCCGCTCCTTCATACACATCAGGTGCCCACATATGAAACGGCACTGTGGCAATTTTAAATGAGAGACCGACTAGCAATAAAAGAAATGCGAGAGCTAACAATAACTGAATACCACTAGCGAGTTCCCCAGTGAGTACCTTTTGCATATCTACAATGTTAGTTGAACCTGTAATACCGTATAAATAACTCATTCCGAAGAGCGTAATCGCCGTTCCAATTCCTCCGCTAATGACGTATTTCATTGCCGCTTCATTTGATGCACGGCTCTTTTTTCGTATTCCTACTAAAATATAAGAAGAAAGTGAAAGTAACTCCAAACCAACGAAAAGGGTAATGAAATCAACACTAGAAGCCATGAACATCGCACCAAGAAGTGCCATTAAAAATAAGTAATAATATTCACCCTTATCTTCAATTGGATTCTTCTTATCATCGCTCATTGCGGTGCATAAAATGAGAGCTGAGGCACCTAATAGCAACGTTTTAAACCCTTTTGAAAATCCATCTAACACAAACGATCCATTTAAAATATCTCCTGCTGGTTCGCTATATAGAGTAATTAATGACACGATTGCTAATACGATGGCAGCAATCGCACCAAGAGCTACATATCTATGGTTCAGCTTAAAAAACAAATCACATATGGAAAGAAGGATGGCGGCGCCGAGAATAATAAATTCTGGCACCATTAGATGCCACGATAAGCTAAGTAACGTATTCATATCCATCCTACTTCACCCCCAATGTTTTCAATGTATTTTGAAGCGGATCCCCTAGTAACTCTGGCATAACTCCAATTGCAATAATACAAAAGATAAGTAGTAAAACAGGGACATACTCCCATCCGTGTATATCAGATTTTTCTTCCCACTCTTTCTTTCCAAATGTCACTTGAAGTGTCGCCCTTAATACGTATACAGCGGTTAAAATGATGCCAATCACACCGACTGCAGCAATGACGGGCTCTCCTTGAAATAAACCGAGAAAGGCAAGAAATTCACTAACAAACCCAGACATCCCTGGTAATCCAAGCGATGCCATTCCTCCTGCTAAAAAGAATCCGCTAAGTATCGGTACACTTTTCGCAAGTCCGCCTAGCACCGTAATGTCCGAAGTTCCAAATCGTTGTTCTATAACACCCAGTAGGAAGAAGAGCAAGGCTGCAATTAAACCATGTGATACAACTTGGAATAACGCTCCTTGTGTACCAGGTGCATTAAGTGACGCAAGTCCCATTAACACAATTCCCATATGCGAAATACTAGAGTAAGCCAGTACTTTCCTAAAGTCCGTTTGGATGAGCGCTAAAAAGGCACCGTATAATAAATTAATTACGCCTAATATCGCAATTAGCGTTGCAACATCGTGAAAATATTCCGGGAATAGCCCTTTCCCGAAGCGAATAATACCGTACGCTCCAATCTTTAGCAAAACACCCGCATGAAGCATAACTACAGCTGGATGCGCTTCTATGTGTACATTGACCATCCAGCGGTGCAACGGAAAAACAGGTAGTTTAATTGCAAAAGCAATCATTATGGCAATAAATACACTAAGCTGCAAACTACTTGGGATGACGAGTGCTCCCTCTGCACTTACGCTTCTTAATATCTCTTTCAGCTCCACAATATTTGTTGTACCTGTTTTCGCGAACAAAATTGAGAAAACAATGAGCAAAATAGCTGAGCCAATACCGTTATATATTAAATAACTATACGCAGCCTTTTCACTCGACAATTTTCCCCACTTTCCAATTAATAAGAACATTGGTGGCAACGTAATTTCAAAGAAGATAAAAAACAACATTAAGTTTTGAGCAGCAAAGACGCCGAGCATTCCTATTTCTAGCATAAGTAACAGCATATAAAATGCTTTTAAGTTTCTTTTAATAGAAAAGGCTGCAATTGCTGCAAGCATCGCTAGAAGAGCCGTCAGTACCATCATGACAAGCGACAAACCATCAATACCGAGCTCGTAATAAATAGAAAACCACCTTTTATCCACCGCTGTAAAATCTCCAAACTTAATCCATTTCACCTTTTCATCAAATAGTGACAAATTCTTTCCAGAAGCATATGTACAAGCGAGGACGATAGCAATTCCAAATGGAAGTGCCGTCCCAAATAAGCCAAGCGCCCGCACTGTACGTAATTCCTTTTTCGGTGTTAATACAAGCAATAAAATTCCTAAAAGCGGGGAAAAAATGAAGAACGTTAACAACAAATCATTCATCGTAAATCCCCTCCCGTATAGAGCAAAATAATGACGAGTACAGCGAGCGAAACCGCCGTTACAGTACCGTACACTTGTACATTCCCGTTTTGAAGTTTCGATCCAAGATTACTTGTGCCTTTAACTACACTTGAAATTAAAACTGCAATTCCTTCGACTACATACACTTCAAATAAGCGAAGCACATGAGCGATTCCTTTCGTAATAGGGATCACCGTCATGTTGTATAGTTCATCCACATAATATTTTTCTTTCAAAAGATTATAAAGAGATGTTTCCGTACCCCCAGCCCAATCTCTAGAAATTGATTTCTTGCCATATATGAAATATGCAAGAGCGATTCCCGCAAATGAAACGAGTGTCGCAACAATCATAATCCAAACTGGTCCATGCGCTTCTTCAACCTTAAACCCTACATCTTTCGTCAACCAATCTCCGAGAAATGTCCCAAACCATGGTGTATTTATATATCCTGCCACTACCGCAAGAACGCCGAGAACAATCATTGGATACGTCATAACGCGAGGCGATTCATGCACTTCTTCCTTCGTCTTCGTTTCTCCAGTAAAGACAAGAAAGTAAAGGCGGAACATATAAAATGCTGTTAAAAACGCCGCAATTACTGCTAAAGTAAATAAAACGTAATTGCCATTCATCCACGTCGCCGCTAAAATTTCATCTTTGCTGAAAAAACCGGAAAGCAGCGGAACACCGCTAATGGCAAGGGTACCTATTAAAAATAGCGTACCAGTTACTTTCATCTTCTTCTGTAAACCGCCCATTTTATTAATGTTTTGCGTATGCACAGCATGAATTACACTTCCTGCTGCCAAAAATAGTAGTGCTTTAAAAAAAGCGTGTGTCGTTAAATGGAATATACCAGCTACATAGCCGGCAGAACCTAACGCGAGCATCATATACCCGAGCTGGCTAACTGTAGAATAAGCAAGCACCCTCTTTATATCTGTTTGCACAAGACCAATAGAGGCCGCAAAGATTGCAGTGAAAGCTCCAACGATTGCCACTGTCTGCATCGCCACTGTACTTGCTGAAAATAGAGGGAACATCGTCGCTACTAAATATACGCCAGCTGCCACCATCGTCGCCGCGTGAATAAGTGCCGAAACGGGCGTTGGCCCTTCCATTGCATCTGGCAACCACGTATGAAGCGGGAACTGACCTGATTTCCCCATCGCCCCGATAAAAATCAATATCGCTGTTATTGTAATCATGTAAGGAGGTAGATCCCCTGTATAAATCGCCCTAAATATTGCGTCATATTCAAAACTACCTGCGTACCAAAAAATTAAAATCATCCCGATAAATAAACCAACATCCCCAATACGGGTCATAATAAAAGCCTTTTTTGCAGCAGCCTTCGCTTCTTCTTTAAAGAAATAAAAACCGATAAGTAAAAATGAACCAAGGCCAACTAATTCCCAAAATATATAAAGCTGTAATAAATTCGTTGATATAACAAGCCCTAACATCGCAAATGTAAAGAGTCCTAAATATGCGTAAAAGGTTGGTAATCGTTCATCACCTTTCATATAACCTTTCGAATACACATGTACAAGTAGACTCACAAGCGTCACGATAAATAACATTAAAGCTCCTAATGCAGTCACCTCAAAGCCGAATGATATATCCACATCTCCAGCTCTAAGCCACACCCACTTATGCTTCACGCTTGCTTCTGAAAACCTTTCTATTAACACAAGTACCGCAAGTATAAAGGAGAGAAAGACGAAAAAAATACTAAGTACGCTGCTTCCTTCTCTAATTTTCTTCCCGAATATAATAAGTAACAAAAACGAAACGAGTGGGAAAAGCGGTATGAGCCATGCATAATCGATCATTGTTTCCTTCCCCCTTTTTCGGTCACAATGCTATCCTTTAAGCGTATCCATTTCATCCACCTGAACTGTTGTACGATTACGATATAAAGCAATTAAAATAGCGAGTCCTACCGCCGCTTCCGCTGCCGCTACAGCCATCGTAAACAGTGAAAAAATTTGACCTGTTAAATTCGGAAATAAGCCTAATTTACTAAACGCCACTAAGTTTAAATTGGCAGCATTCAGCATTAATTCGATACAAACTAATACGATTACTGTATTCCGCTTTGTTAAAGCTCCAAATAGACCGATGCAAAACAAAATAATCGCAAGTGTTAAATATGCAGAAGCTGGAACGCTACTCATTGGAATCCTCCTCTTTCTCATCCTTTTTCGCAAGTACAATCGCGCCAACGAGTGCTACAAGTAAAATAACTGAAGTTAGTTCAAATGGGATAATATATTTTGAATAGAGAAGCGTACCGATTTGAAGTGTGTTGTTTTCATGGAGAGGTAAACTTCCTTGTGTGCTTTCATTTGCAAAATCAACATTATTAACAGCGAAATACATAACCGCTCCAAATGCTACAACTGCAAAGAAGATAATCCATTTTCGAAGAGTAAGACGCGATTCATTTTCCGCGTTATGTTTCGTTAACATAATGCCGAAAATCATAATAATTGTGATTGCACCAGAGTAAAGTAAAATTTGTGCAACGCCTATAAATTCAGCTGATAAAAGAAAATACAAACCTGCAATGCTGAGAAATGTCAGAACGAGAGCTAGCATCATGTGCATAACTTTCGTTAAGTTCAACATAAGAACACCGCCGATAATTGCAGACAAGGATAGTATAAAGAATGCTACAAACTCGCCATTCATGCCTTGTTCTCCTTCCTGACGTTTTCGTCGTTTTCGTCAAGCCACTGCAAATTTTTAAATAAGTCATCACGTGAATATTCCGCGAGTTCAAAGTTATTTGTCATGACAATTGCCTCTGTCGGACAAACTTCTGTACATAAATCACAAAGAATACAAATTTCAAAATTAATATCATACGTGTCGATAATTTTTCCTTTTTTCGTAGGATCCGGATGTTTCTTTCCTGTTAACTGAATACAGTCTGTCGGACAAATGTTAGAGCACTGATTACAAACAATACATTTCTCCGGATAAAATTTTTGAATTCCACGAAAACGGTCTGGCAACGGCAACGGTTGATTCGGATAATCGTAAGTCACCTTCTTCTTACTCAAATTACTTAATGTATATTTTAATCCTTTAAATAGTCCTTTCATCTCTTACTGGCACCCCCCTCATAGATTAGAAGAATAACTCCTTAATCAATGCCGTTAAGAAAATATTCGCAAGTGCAATTGGCAATAATACTTTCCAGCCAAACTCCATTAACTGGTCACCTCTTATACGCGGAAACGTAACGCGGAACCAAATTAATAGAAAGACTACACTGCTAAATTTCAAAGCAAACCATACAGCTCCTGGGATAAATCCAAGGAACATAACTGGATTCCATCCACCTAAAAAGAGCACTGTAATTAAAGATGCCATCCCGAAGAAATATACGTACTCTGAAAGCATGAAAAACGCCCAGCGAAAACCTGAGTATTCCGTATGATATCCAGAAACAAGTTCTGACTCCGCTTCTGGCAAATCGAATGGCGTTCTATTTAACTCTGCAACTGCTGCGATTAAGAAAACGACGAAGCCAATTGGCTGTACGAAAATGTACCAAACCTTCTCCTGCGCCGCTACAATCTCATTTAAATTCAGACTACCAGCTAGCAAAACGATACCAATTACACTCATTACGAGCGGAATCTCATAAGAAATCATTTGCGCCGCCGCACGCATCCCTCCTAAAAGGGAATATTTATTATTCGATGCCCATCCCCCAGTTACAACACCTATCGTCGTAATACCGGAAACAGCGATATAATAAAGTAACCCGACTCCAATATCTGCAAATTGAAATTTATCAGTGAACGGGATAACTGCAAGCACCATAAATGCTGGTGCAAATGCAATGACAGGTGCTAATATAAACAGCGGTTTATCTGCTGCTTTCGGAATACTATCTTCTTTCAATAATAGTTTTAAAACATCAGCTACCGTTTGCAGTAAACCAAATCGGCCTCCAACCTGGTTTGGACCAATCCGCCCTTGCATAAACCCCATCACTTTCCGTTCTGCCAAGATTCCATATGTAACGAAGCCAAGGACTGCAAATAGTAGAAGTACCGCTAATCCGAAAAAAATGAAGAAATTCGTCCAGCTTGAAGGTGATTGTAAGAGCGTCTCAATCATTAGCCATCAACCTCCCCAAGTACAATATCAACTCCACCTAAAATCGTAATTAAATTAGCGATGTTTTCACCTTTCAATAACTTCGGTAAAATTTGCAAGTTATAAAAAGATGGCCTACGAAACTTCAAACGGTACGGCTCTTTCTTTCCGTCACTAGCGATATAACACCCAATCTCTCCGCGTGGCGATTCGATACGTACAAATGCTTCTCCCTTAGGTGCCTTAATAATTTTCGGTACTTTTGCCAGCACAGCTCCATCTTTCGGGAACTGCTGAACCGCTTGCTCAACAATCTTTAAAGACTCCTCGATTTCTTGCATTCGGCAAACGTAGCGATCCCAAGCATCTCCCACGCTTCCAACAGGAATATCAAAATCAAAACGATCATAAATCGAATACGGCTCATCTTTGCGAAGATCCCAGTTTACTCCAGTGCACCGCAAATTTGCTCCGCTTAAAGAATACGAAATCGCTTCTTCCGCGCTATATATACCAACGCCTTTCACACGATTTAAGAAAATCTCATTACCGCTAACAAGATCATGATAACCTGCCAATTGCTCTCTCATATACGGAACAAACTCTTCCACCTTTTCAATCCAACCATCTGGTGCATCCCACTTCACACCGCCAACTCTCATATAGTTAAAAGTAAGCCGTGCCCCGCATAATTCATTTAATAAATTTATAATCATCTCTCGTTCACGAAACGCGTACAAAAACGGGCTTACCGCTCCTATATCAAGAAGATTCGTCCCCCACCAAACGAGATGGCTCGCAATTCTTCCTAGCTCCATCGCAAGTACTCGCAAGTATTCGGCACGCTCCGGAATTTCAAGCCCCATCATCGTCTCTACAGCATGGCAAATGACGTAATTATTCGTCATGGCTGATAAATAGTCCATTCGATCTGTATAAGGGATAATTTGCGTATACTGTAAGCTCTCAGCGATCTTTTCCGTCCCGCGATGTAAATACCCAATAACAGGTGTAGCTTCTTTAATAATTTCCCCGTCAATTTTAATTACGAGCCTGAACACACCATGTGTACTCGGATGCTGAGGTCCTACATTCAAAAGCATCTCTTCCGTGCGGATCATAGCTACACCTCCACATCATACGGTTCATAGTCTTTTCTAAGCGGATATCCTACCCAATCCTCTGGCATTAAAATACGTGTTAAATTCGGATGCCCTTTAAATATAATGCCTAGCAAATCGTATGCTTCTCGCTCCGGCCAGTCGGCCCCCTTCCAAAGCGCTGTCACAGATTCGACTTGCGGTGCTTCCCGGTCTAGCTTTACCTTCACCGCTACCGATTGTTTCTTGCCATATGAAAACAAATGAACATACACTTCCATATGTGTCACAAAATCCGTCGCATGTAGCTCTGACATATAATTAAAAGCAAGTCCCTCATGGAATCGCAGTGACTCCATCACTTCATAATATTTTTCGGGATCCACCACAAGAGTTGGCACATCCTTTGACAGTTTATTAATGTAGGAATCTACTAATGCACCCTCTCCTAACTTCTCCCTAATAGCCTCAACATACTGATTTAAATACGGCTGATTTACGGACAGTTCTTCCTGCTTCGGCTCATCCTCTTTCTTACCTTCAGCCCCCTTTATCTTCGCTCTTGCAGCCGCTGCAATTGCCTTTGCCTTTTCATCTCCCGAATCCCCATCACCTTGCGAGGCTTTCTGCTTCGCCAATGCTGCCGCTTTTGCCTTGGCCGCTGCCACCGCCTTCGCCTTGGCTTTCGCTTTTTCTTCTTCCGTTACTTCTTCGGTTCCTTCTCTTTTCTGCTTCGCCAATGCTGCCTTCGCCTTGGCTTTCGCTTTTTCTTCTTCCGTTACTTCTTCTGTCCCTTCTCTTTTCTGCTTCGCTAACGCTGCCGCTTTTGCCTTGGCCGCTGCTGCTGCCTTCGCCTTGGCTTTCGCTTTTTCTTCTTCCGTTACTTCTTCTATTCCTTCTCTTTTCTGCTTCGCTAACGCCGCCGCTTTTGCTTTTGCAGCTGCTGCTGCCTTCGCCTTGGCTTTCGCTTTTTCTTCTTCCGTCACTTCTTCGGTTCCTTCTCTTTTCTGCTTCGCTAACGCCGCCGCTTTTGCTTTTGCAGCTGCTGCTGCACGTCGTTTTGCTTCTTCTATAGTAATATCATCTTTTTTTGGTAGCGCTTTCTCTTTTTCTTGATCTTCTTCCTCAAGCTCACTTATTTCCGCCTCGTGTTTCGCTACAAGGCGTTTTCTCGCTTCTTCTTTTGCACGCCTAGCTGCTTCTTTTTTCAGCTCCTCTAAATCTTTATTTGGATTGCTCATTTATTCGTCACCTGCTTCCCGGTCTTTGCTTCGTAACGAATTTTTTCTTTTAATTTATTAATTCCATAAATTAAAGCAGCTGGATTTGGGGGACAACCAGGAATATACACATCAACTGGTACAATTTGGTCTACACCTTTCACAACAGCATATGAATTTACATACGGACCACCTGCTGTTGCACAAGATCCCATCGCAATAACCCATTTCGGTTCGGGCATTTGATCATATAAGCGCCGAACAATAGGAGCCATCTTCTTCGTTACCGTTCCCGATACAATCATGACGTCCGATTGCCTTGGTGAAGTTCGAAAAAATGACCCAAATCGATCTAAATCATAATGTGATGAGCCTACTCCCATCATTTCAATTGCACAGCACGCCAGTCCGAATGTCATCGGCCATAAAGAATTGCTCCTCGCCCATCCTTTCAACTGTTCCAATGTAGAAAAAAAGATATTTCGTTCTAATTCTGCTCGCTCATTTGGATGTAATTCCTCAAAATTTATAACCATTGTAACACCTTCTTTTTCCAAGCATACGCTAATCCAACTAGCAACATTACAACAAAGATGAGCATTTCAATTAATGCAAATAAACCTAGCTTGTCATACGCAACAGCCCAAGGATATAAAAATAAAGTTTCTACATCAAAGATCACAAACAATAAAGCGAAAATATAATAACGAGCATGAAACCGAATATTTGCATCATGAAAAGGCTCAATTCCACTCTCATACGTCGTCGCCTTTGCTGCACTTGGTTTATTTGGGCGCAGCATCCTTCCTAATGTAAGAGCCACTACCGGCAGCAATATACCTAATAGCAAGAAAATCAAAACGATCATATAACTATTTTCATATACACTTGCCATTGTGAAACCCTCCCCCCTAAATTAAGAACAAGTTCACATAGTAAACAATATGTCCTAGTTGCAGTAATTATTATTTTTAAATTTTTCTAAATAATG
>NZ_JBNLYE010000049.1:0-22299 GCF_050172095.1 Bacillus sp. GMs2/2 | reverse complement strand
TTCTTATTTCTTATATATAATAGATTGAGAGGAAATTCCACAATTATTTACATTATTTTCTGAAAAAATAATAAATTAAAAGTGGAGATTATATATTTTTGTGAAATATGAGCAATAGATGATAAAGATATCGAGCATTAAGACCTAAATTTAAAATTAGGTTGGCGTAAAGAAGATAAGTTAGATTTGGGCTGCTCGTAAAAGCCCAATTAATGTGGGCTAATAATTAGTGGGGAGGAACAAAAACCCTACTGATTAAAGTTTCACTTTATATATGAGTTTTTGATATACTGTTTATAAATACATATGAGGTTATTCGGGAGGTTCAAAACAATGACAGAGGAAAATAAGTCCTTTTATATTACTACCCCAATTTATTATCCAAGTGGAAAATTACACATTGGACATGCTTATACGACAGTAGCAGGAGATGCGATGGCACGATATAAGCGTATGCAAGGTTATAATGTGCATTATTTAACAGGAACTGATGAGCATGGACAGAAGATCCAAAAGAAAGCAGAAGAGTTAAATATTACGCCACAGGCATATGTTGATAACATTGTTGCAGGAATTAAAGAGCTTTGGGAGAAGATGGATATTTCTTATGATGATTTTATTCGTACAACTGAAGATCGTCATAAAGATGTTGTCGAAAAAATCTTTAAGCAATTAGTAGATCAAGGTGACATTTATCTTGATGAATATGAAGGTTGGTATTCTGTACAAGATGAGACGTTCTATACAGAGCATCAATTAGTAGATCCAATTATGGAAGGCGACAAAGTAGTTGGAGGAAAAAGCCCAGATAGTGGTCATGATGTAGAACTTGTTCGTGAAGAATCTTATTTCTTTAGAATGGGTAAATATGTCGACAGACTATTAAAGTTCTATGAAGATAATCCACATTTCATTCAGCCGGAGTCTCGTAAAAATGAAATGATTAATAATTTTATTAAACCAGGATTAGAAGATTTAGCGGTTTCTCGTACTTCATTTGACTGGGGAGTTCGTGTTCCTGGTAACCCAAAACATGTTATTTACGTATGGGTTGACGCATTATCTAATTATATTACGGCGTTAGGTTATGGAACAGCAAATGAAGAGAAATATAAAAAATTCTGGCCTGCAGATGTGCATTTAGTTGGGAAAGAAATTGTTCGTTTCCATACAATTTATTGGCCGATAATTTTAATGGCATTAGATTTACCTCTTCCGAAGAAAGTCTTTGCTCATGGCTGGATTTTAATGAAGGATGGAAAGATGAGTAAGTCAAAAGGAAACGTAGTAGATCCAGTTACATTAATCGATCGTTACGGATTAGATGCATTACGTTATTACCTACTTCGTGAAGTTCCATTTGGATCTGATGGTGTATTCACACCAGAAGGATTTGTGGAGCGTATTAATTTCGACTTAGCAAATGACTTAGGTAATTTATTAAATCGTACAGTAGCTATGATTGATAAGTATTTTAACGGAGAAATCCCTGCATTTAAAGAAAATGTGACGGAATTTGATGAAACGTTAGTAGCGTTTGCACAAGATACTTTGAAAAAAGTAGAAGAAGCAATGGAGAATATGGAGTTCTCTGTAGCGTTAGGATCTATTTGGCAACTAGTTAGTCGTACGAATAAATATATTGATGAAACACAACCATGGGTATTAGCAAAAGATGAGAATGATCGTGAAAAGTTAGCTTCTGTAATGGCTCATTTAGCAGAAGTACTTCGTCAAACAGGTATTATGCTTATGCCATTCTTAACAGTAGCACCAAGCAAGATGTTTGCTCAGCTTGGCCTTACTGATGAAGCTCATAAATCTTGGGAAAGTCTATCTACAATTGGCTGCATTCCAGCTGGAACAAAAGTAGAAAAAGGAAACCCAATTTTCCCTCGTTTAGAAATGGAAGTGGAAGTAGAGTACATTAAAGAACAAATGAAAAGCTCTGCTCCTAAAGTAGAAGAGAAAAAAGAAGAAGAACCGAAGGCAGAAGAAATTACAATTGATGATTTCTTTAAAGTAGAATTACGCGTAGCTGAAGTACTATCTGCTGAACCTGTGAAAAAAGCAGACAAGTTGTTAAAAATTCAACTAGACTTAGGCACAGAAAAGCGTCAAGTTGTTTCTGGAATTGCAAAATTCTATTCGCCGGAAGACTTAAAAGGTAAAAAGGTTATTTGTGTAACAAACTTAAAACCTGTAAAATTACGCGGTGAATTATCGCAAGGTATGATTTTAGCGGGTGAAGAGAATGGCGTATTGTCATTAGCATCAATTGACCAAAATCTACCAAATGGTACAAAAATCAAGTAATTAAGACAAGAAAAGAGATGTTTCACGTGTAACATGTGTGAAGCGTCTTTTTTCTTTTTACACTCTCTATTTTTGCATTAAGATTGTAGTATTGTTATCGTTAAGTTATTAAAGAACTTATTTTTGTAGAATAAACTTGATTTCAATATAAAAGGAGTTATGTATTATGTTGTTTGATACACATTCACATTTGAATGCAGAGCAATTCGAAGAAGATTTGCAAGAGGTTATTGCCCGAATGAAAGAAGCGGGAGTTACTTATACAGTTGTTGTTGGTTTTGATGAAGTAACGATAAAAAAGGCGATGGAATTAGCTGAAGCCTATGATTTTATTTACGCTGCGGTTGGCTGGCATCCAGTTGATGCAATCGACATGACAGAAGAACATTTAGCTTGGTTAGAAGAACTTGCTTCTCATCCTAAAGTCGTTGCACTTGGAGAAATGGGCTTAGATTATCACTGGGATAAGTCTCCAAAAGAAATACAGAAAGAAGTATTTCGTAAACAAATTGCATTAGCGAAAAAAGTAAATTTGCCGATTATTATACATAACCGCGATGCAACTCAAGATATTGTCGATATTCTAGAAGAAGAGAATGCAGCTGAAGTAGGAGGCATTATGCATTGCTTTAGCGGTAGCGTAGAAGTAGCAGAGCGATGTGTTGATATGAACTTTTTAATTTCGTTAGGTGGACCAGTTACATTTAAAAACGCTAAGAAACCGAAAGAAGTTGCTACGGAGATTCCATTAGAGAAATTGTTAATAGAGACGGATTGTCCCTATTTAACGCCGCATCCATTTCGCGGGAAACGAAATGAACCGAGTTATGTAAAACTCGTAGCAGAAGAAATTGCGAATTTAAAAGGAATTTCTTATGAGGAAGTAGCAGAAATGACAACTAAAAATGCAAAAGTTTTATTTGGTGTTGAATAAAAAGAACGGGGGAAACTTGTTCTTTTTTATTTTGAGAAAAACTAGTAGAAGTAATGAAGAAAATAAATGTGAATGATGAAGTGTTACAATAAGGACAGGGAACAAAGATTTTTCTATTCTATTTTTTAAAATATAAGAATGGGGAAAATAATAATGGAAAAGTCGTCATTTTTTTGTTTTACTAAGTAGAGACGAAATGAGTGTGGAGGCAAGCATGAAAATAAAAGAGATTATCGTTGTAGAAGGTAAAGATGATACAGTTGCGATTAAGCGTGCTGTTGATGCGGATACAATTGAAACGAACGGTTCAGCAATCGGTGATCATGTTATTGAGCAAGTTAAATTAGCGCAGCAAAAAAGGGGCGTTATTATTTTCACAGATCCGGATTATCCTGGAGAGCGTATTCGAAAAATTATTTCTGACAAGGTTCCTGGCTGTAAGCATGCTTTTTTACCGAAGGAAGAAGCGCTTGCTAAAAGGAAAAAGGGTGTTGGGATTGAACATGCTTCTAATGAGTCGATTCGCCGTGCTCTAGAGAATATACATGAAGAAATGGAAGCTTACACAAGTGAAATTAGTTGGAGTGATTTAGTCGATGCAGGCTTAGTGGGCGGAGAAATGGCAAAGAGCCGCAGAGAAAGAATGGGTAAGCTATTAAAGATTGGTTATACAAATGCAAAACAGTTACATAAACGATTACAGATGTTTCAAGTTTCAAAGGAATCATTTGCAGAAGCTTATAAGCAAGTAATACAGGAGGAAAAAAAATGAAGGATATCGCAACGCCAAATCGTACAAAAGACATTGTTGAAAAGTATGGATTTTCATTCAAAAAAAGTTTAGGACAAAACTTTTTAATTGATACAAATGTATTAAATCGTATTGTCGATCATGCAGAAATTGGTTCAGAAAGTGGTGCAATTGAAATTGGACCAGGTATTGGTGCATTAACAGAGCAATTAGCGAAGCGTGCTAAAAAAGTAGTGGCTTTTGAAATTGATCAAAGACTATTACCAATATTAGATGAGACGTTAGCGCCATATGGTAATGTTACAGTTATTAATAAAGACGTACTAAAAGCAGATGTACATGAAGTATTTAATGAGCAATTTGAAGAAGGACAAGATGTAATGGTAGTAGCTAACTTACCGTACTATATTACAACGCCAATTTTATTTAAATTGCTTGAAGAAAAGTTACCAGTTCGTGGATTTGTTGTTATGATGCAAAAAGAAGTTGGAGATCGTTTAGCTGCTAAACCTGGAACGAAAGAGTATGGTTCTTTATCGATTGCCATTCAGTACTATACAGAGGTTGAAACAGTTATGACTGTACCGCGTACAGTGTTTGTACCACAGCCAAACGTTGATTCTGCAATTATCCGCCTTCTAAAGCGTCCTAAACCGGTTGTAGAGGTGACAGATGAAACGTTCTTCTTTGAAGTAGTACGAGCAAGTTTCGCACAGCGCCGTAAAACTTTAATGAATAATTTATCAAATAATTTAAATGGTTTCCCGAAAGATAAGGAGTTATTGGATCGAATTTTAACAGAAGTAGGAATTGATCCAAAGCGAAGAGGCGAAACGCTATCTATTGAAGAGTTTGCAACATTAAGTAATGCATTAGTTCTTCATAAATTATCATAAGAATATGAAAGGGACAGTTCAAGTTGAACTGTCCCTTTTGTCACCTTTCTCTCTCTAAATTCATACTTTAAAAACAGGTAAGATGGCCTAATGAGTTTGGAGGTAGGAGAATGGTTTTACATGTTGGAGAATTAGTGGAACGATATTCTCATAAGAGGGATATTCTTTTTCGTATTATAGAAATAAAAGGCGAGATAGCTATATTGTTTGGAGAAGAAATTAGACTGGTGGCGGATGCGCCACTTGAAGATTTAATTAGTATAGATCAAAGAGAACATAAAAAAAGGGTGAAGCGTGAGAAAGAAACAATGGAGCGCACGTATCGTTTGTTTCAACAAGATTATGTACTGATGAAACAAAGGCATGAACATACTTCAACTGGTGGATACACAAGTGAGGTAAATTATTTTCAAATGCCGGGACGTGTATTGCATATAGATGGAGACCCTTTATATTTGCGCAAGTGCTTAGATTTATATAATAAAATTGGCGTTCCTGTTCAAGGTATTCATTGTAAAGAAACGGAGATGCATGAAAAAGTAGTAGACTTAATAGATCACTTTCGCCCAGACATTCTCGTTATTACAGGACATGATGCATATACAAAATCAAAAGGAGTGAAGGGAGATTTAGCGGCATATAGGCATTCAAGGCATTTTGTACAGGCTGTTCGTGAAGTGCGAAAAAAATATCCATCATTGGATCAACTTGTTATTTTTGCTGGGGCATGTCAATCACATTTTGAGGCACTAATTCGTGCAGGGGCCAATTTCGCTAGTTCACCATCTAGAATTAATATTCATGCACTAGATCCTGTATATGTAGTTGGTAAAATTAGTTTTACTTCATTTATGGAGAGAGTCAATGTATGGGATGTCGTACGTAATACAATTACTGGTGAAAAGGGACTAGGTGGAATTGAAACGAGAGGGATTTTACGAACGGGATTACCTTTTCAACATTACGAAGAGTAAGCAGGATACATATGTATCTTGCTTTTTGTATGGAAGGATTTAAATGAATTTGGATAAAAAGAGGTAAGAACGTAAAGACTACGTAATGATACTTTTACAATATAGTATTTCTTCTATCTATTCAAACGCAGGATGATATTAGCTGTGAATCGCGGTTAATAATTAGGATAGATATATCGTGCTTTAAGTGTTCAATCTAAATTACAGCGAGGTGTAGCGAAGTATATGTCAAAACGTTTAGATGAAATTAAAAGCGAATTAGATCACCATCTTGGACAGCGACTTATGTTAAAAGCAAATAGTGGAAGAAGAAAAACTGTGGAGCAATCAGGTGTACTAGCAGAAACATACCGTTCCGTTTTTGTTGTACAATTGGATCAACAAGAAGATGCGTTGCAACGTGTATCTTATAGTTATGCAGATGTTTTAACAGAGACAGTAGAGTTAACATTTTATGGAGACCCTCATAATGAGGTCATTTTATAATCTGTATATCATTACATATATTCCCATAAATGAAAAGCTATATTATTTTGCATACTAACTATACCGTAGCAAAATAAGGAGGGACTCTGCATTGAGTAGACGAAGAGGTGTCATGTCAAACCAATTTAAAGAAGAGCTAGCAAAAGAGCTTGGCTTTTATGATGTTGTTCAGAAAGAAGGATGGGGCGGAATTCGTGCGAAAGATGCTGGTAACATGGTGAAACGTGCTATAGAAATTGCAGAACAGCAATTAATGAAACGAAACCAGTAGTTGTAAGATACTTTCTATGCTACGGTAGCCGAGGAGACATTCCTCGGCTTTTTGTACTCTAAAAGGTGCCATCATTTTACATAAGTAGTTTCATTCTGAATGCTTTTCGTTATAATTAGGGAAGTGTCATCGTCTTACTATAAATTTATGGTAAAATAAACGATAAAAGATTGAGTACATAGAGTGGGTGAATAGATTGAAGCTACTAGTGAAAGCACCAGCAAAGATTAATCTGTCGTTAGATGTACTGGGAAAAAGACAAGACGGATATCATGAAGTGAAAATGATTATGACAACCATTGATTTAGCAGATCGTCTAGAACTAACGGAATTAGCAGAAGACCGTATTGAAATTTTATCCCATAATCGGTATGTCCCAGACGACCAACGAAATTTAGCTTATCAGGCAGCGAAATTATTAAAAGAGAAGTTTAATGTAAAAAAAGGTGTATCTATTACTATTGAAAAAACGATTCCAGTAGCAGCTGGATTAGCAGGTGGAAGTAGTGATGCAGCAGCGACATTACGTGGTCTTAATAAATTATGGAATTTAGGGCTTACAATTGATGAGTTAGCAGAGCTTGGTGCAGAAATTGGATCAGATGTATCGTTCTGTGTATACGGAGGCACAGCAATTGCCACTGGAAGAGGAGAGAAAATTGAGCATATAAAGACTCCGCCTTCTTGTTGGGTTATTTTAGCGAAACCACATATAGGTGTATCTACTGCTGATGTGTATGGAAATTTAAAGTTAAATCGAGTTACACATCCAAATGTAGATAAAATGGTTGATGTCATAAATTCTGGTGATTATAAAGGAATTTGTGATACTGTTGGTAACGTTTTAGAAGATGTAACATTTGGAATGCATCCTGAAGTTGCCCGTATTAAATCACAGATGAAGCGATTTGGAGCGGATGCTGTATTAATGAGTGGAAGTGGTCCAACTGTATTTGGACTTGTACACCATGATTCACGAATGCATCGCATTTATAACGGATTAAAAGGATTTTGTGAACAAGTCTATGCGGTACGTTTATTAGGAGAGCGAGAAACGCTTGAATAAAGACGTATAATACGTTATGATTTGTTTAGAATATTCGTGATTTGAGGTGAGAGTATGAAAATTAGAAGAAGTACAAGATTAGTCGATATGACTTATTACTTGCTACAAAACCCTCGTCAGCTAGTATCTCTCACTTTTTTTGCTGAAAGGTATCAATCGGCTAAGTCTTCCATTAGTGAAGATTTAGTTATTATTAAGCAAACGTTTGAACAACAAGGGGTCGGCACATTGCAAACGATACCAGGAGCAGCAGGAGGAGTGAAATATATACCGTATATAAGTGAAGAAGAGGCAGATCTAATTATTGATGAGCTTTGTGGCTTATTTGAAAACCCAGATCGTATTTTGCCTGGCGGTTACTTATACATGACAGATTTATTGAGTAATCCTCGCCATATTAATGGCGCAGGTCGTTTGTTTGCTTCTGTTTTTGCTAGGCAACCAATTGATGCAGTTATGACGGTGGCAACGAAGGGGATTCCACTTGCTTATGCAGTGGCAAATTACTTAGATGTACCAGTTGTAATTGCAAGGAAAGATAATAAGGTAACAGAAGGTCCGACTGTTAGTATTAACTATGTGTCGGGTTCTTCTAAACGAATTCAAACAATGACGTTAGCAAAACGCAGTCTTCCAGAAGGGTCGAATGTTTTAATTATTGATGACTTCATGAAAGCTGGCGGAACAATTCAAGGTATGATGAGTATGCTAGAAGAATTCAAGGCTAATGTTGTTGGTATTGGTGTATTAGTAGAATCCACAGATATTGAAGAACGACTAATTAATAATTTTGTATCATTAATTCGTCTATCGGAAGTTGATGTGAAAGAAAAAACGATTCAAGTGGAAAAAGGGAATTATTCTCTTGCGCCATTTGATGAAGGGCTTGTAGAGGCGGAATAAAAGATAGAGCAGATAGCTCTATCTTTTTTATTTTATTTATAGATTATAAAATAGATGGACAAACTGCCTTTCGTACACTATTTTTAAAGAGTAAAATAAATAATAAAAGGGTGAAAAGTATGAAAGTTGTTCAAACAAGCAAGGCACCACAAGCAATTGGACCTTATTCACAGGGGATTATTGTAAATAACATGTTCTATAGCTCAGGACAAATTCCATTGATGGCAAATGGGGAGCTTGTAACAGGAGATGTAACAGTACAAACAGAACAAGTATTTCAAAATTTACAAGCGGTATTAGAGGAAGCAGGTGCTTCATTTGATACAGTCGTAAAAACAACAGTATTTTTAAAGGACATGGATGATTTTAATGCTGTGAATGAAGTGTATAGCTCTTATTTCTCTACTCATAAACCAGCTCGATCTTGTGTGCAAGTAGCAAAATTACCGAAAGATGTTTCCGTTGAAATTGAAGTAATCGCCCTAGTTAAGTAACCTTTTGTAAGCGATAACCTCCACTAATCTCTATATTCAACTACTTTAAAAATTTTTATCTTAAAAATTTTTAAAAAATTAAAGGGAAAATAGAAAATTTGTGGAATTTATACAAATATATCGCTTATTTAGAAAAGGGTGGTGAACACAAGATGGAAGTGACTGACGTAAGATTACGCCGCGTAAACACAGAAGGCCGCATGAGAGCAATTGCCTCTATTACTCTAGACCATGAATTTGTTGTTCATGATATTCGTGTAATTGATGGTAATAATGGATTATTTGTAGCAATGCCAAGTAAACGTACTCCAGATGGAGAGTTCCGTGACATTGCACATCCAATTAATTCTGGTACACGCTCTAAAATTCAAGATGCGGTTTTAACAGAGTATCATCGTTTAGGCGAGTTAGAAGAGGTTGAGTTTGAAGAAGCAGGTGCTTCGTAAAATTCGAATGAAAAGGGCTTTTGACAAAAAGCCTTATAATTTTGTAGCAAACTCCTGTAAGCATTTACAGGGGTTTGTTTTTTTTTGCTTTATATTTGGAAACTTCATAATTTATTAACATAAAAAGAAGAAACTACTAATTTTTTCAAAATCATTTTAAATAGTATAGCTTATTTCTTAAAAAAGATACTAAAGAGTAAAACATCTTATAAGAATTATGGTAAAATTTAATAGTTAAAATGTGTTTCTTGAAATATATGATGATTTAGGATAATATCTTTAATGGATAAATAGGTTGCGATGGAGGGTCTATATGTCAAACAGATTTGCAGTGATTCTAGCTGCAGGTAAAGGCACACGTATGAAGTCAAAGCTATACAAAGTGCTGCATCCTGTATGTGGAAAACCTATGGTACAACACGTAGTCGATCAAGTATCTCAATTAGGATTGCAGAAACTTGTAACGGTTGTTGGACATGGTGCTGAAATGGTACAAGAACAGCTAGGGAACGTAAGTGAGTTTGCATTACAAGCAGAACAACTTGGTACAGCACATGCTGTAGATCAAGCTGCAAATGTACTTGCAAATGAAGAAGGAACAACTTTAGTTATTTGTGGTGATACGCCTCTAATAACTGCTGAAACAATGGAAGCATTACTTCAGCAACATAAAGAAGCAGGAGCAATGGCGACGGTGCTAACAGCATACATAGAAGAGCCTGCTGGATATGGCCGTATTGTTCGTAATGAGAATGGTCATGTTGAAAAGATTGTTGAGCATAAAGATGCAAATGTGAAAGAATTAGCTATTAAAGAAATCAATACAGGTACGTATTGTTTTGATAATAAGGCTTTATTTGCTTCACTTTCTAAAGTTTCAAATGATAACGTGCAAGGTGAATATTACCTTCCAGATGTTATTGAGATTTTAAAAAATGAAGGTCATATCGTATCAGCTTATCAAACAGAGCAGTTCGATGAAACGTTAGGTGTTAACGACAGAGTCGCTCTATCGCAAGCGGAAATTATTATGAAAAACCGTATCAATCGAAAGAACATGGTAAATGGTGTTACAATTATTGATCCAAGTAACACTTATATTTCTGCTGATGCAATTATCGGTAGCGATACAGTTCTTCATCCAGGAACAATTATTGAGGGGAACACTGTAATTGGTTCTGATTGTGAAATTGGACCGCATACAGTAATTCGCGATAGTGAAATTGGAGATCGTACGACAATTCGACAATCTACTGTACATGATAGTAAGCTTGGTACAGAAGTATCGGTTGGTCCATTTGCACATATTCGCCCAGATTCAGTTATTGGAGACGAAGTACGCGTTGGAAACTTCGTGGAAATCAAAAAAACTGTCTTTGGTAATAGAAGTAAAGCTTCACACTTGAGTTATATCGGGGATGCACAAGTTGGAGAAGACGTGAATCTTGGTTGTGGTTCAATTACGGTGAACTATGACGGTAAGAATAAATTCAAAACTGTGATTGGTAATGGGGTATTTATTGGATGTAATTCAAACCTTGTTGCTCCAGTAACAGTTGAAGATGGTGCTTATGTGGCGGCAGGCTCTACAATTACAGAGAATGTTCCATCAAAAGCATTATCGGTAGCACGTGCACGTCAAGTTAACAAAGAAGACTATGTTGATCAATTGCTGAATAAGAAAAAATCATAATAATGTGGAGGGTTAATCTAGATGTCGACTCAATATCTAAATTCTAATTTGAAAGTATTCTCTTTAAACTCTAATAAGGAACTTGCTGAGCAGATTGCAAAGCATATTGGAGTAGGACTAGGAAAATGTTCTGTTGATCGTTTTAGTGACGGAGAAGTTCAAATTAACATTGAAGAAAGTATCCGTGGTTGCGATGTATTCATTATTCAATCTACAAGCTTCCCAGTAAACGAACATATCATGGAATTACTTATTATGATCGATGCATTAAAACGTGCATCTGCGAAAACAATTAATATTGTTATTCCTTACTATGGTTATGCGCGTCAAGACCGTAAAGCGCGTTCTCGTGAACCAATTACATCGAAACTTGTAGCAAACTTGCTTGAAACAGCAGGTGCAACTCGTGTAATCACTCTAGATTTACATGCTCCACAAATTCAAGGGTTCTTTGATATCCCAATCGACCACTTAATGGGTGTACCGATTCTTTCTGATTACTTTGAAACAAAAGGTCTTAAAGATATCGTAATCGTGTCTCCTGATCATGGTGGTGTAACTCGTGCGAGAAAAATGGCAGATCGTCTAAAAGCGCCAATCGCTATTATTGATAAGCGTCGTCCTCGCCCGAACGTTTCAGAGGTAATGAACATTATCGGTAATATTGAAGGCAAAACAGCGATTTTAATTGATGACATCATTGATACAGCTGGTACAATTACATTAGCAGCAAACGCTCTTGTTGAGAACGGTGCTTCTGAAGTATATGCCTGCTGTACACACCCAGTATTATCTGGTCCAGCAATTGAGCGTATTCAAAATTCAAACATTAAAGAGTTAGTTGTAACGAACTCTATCGTATTACCAGAAGAGAAGAAAATCGACAAAGTACATGAACTTTCAGTTGCTCCATTAATCGGAGAAGCAATCATTCGTGTATACGAAGAAGAATCTGTGAGTGTATTATTCAATTAATTGGATAGAATGAGACGTAACCAAAATTGGTTACGTCTTTTCGTATCGAAAAAAGAAAGTAGTGGTACAAGAATGAAATTGATAGTAGGACTTGGGAACCCAGGTAGAGAATATGAATTAACAAGGCATAATATTGGATTTATGGCCATTGATGAACTTGCGAAGCGTTGGAACATTTCTTTGAATGAACAAAAATTTAAAGGTGTATTTGGTGCAGGGTTTGTTAATGGAGAAAAGGTAATCTTATTAAAGCCGCTAACATATATGAATTTATCTGGGGAAAGTATTCGTCCACTCATGGATTATTATAAAATTGATGTTGAGGACTTCGTTGTTATGTACGACGATTTAGACATTCCTGTAGGTAAATTGCGTCTTCGCATGAAAGGTAGTGCTGGTGGACATAATGGTGTAAAGTCAACGATTTCGCACTTAGGAACACAAGAATTTCAACGTATCCGTATGGGAATTGACCGCCCGAAAAATGGAATGAAGGTAGTCGATTATGTATTAGGACGCTTTACATCTGAAGAGATTGCGGATGTTAACCATTCTATTGAAAAAGCAGCGGATGCATGTGAAGAGTGGCTAAATAAGCCTTTTCTTCAAATCATGAATACTTTCAATAGTTAAAAATGAGATTGGGAATATTTCTCTTTTGTTTTACCCATACTAGTAGTAATTGAATTTTTAGGAGGCTAGTATGGAAGGGTATTATTATTGCAGACACTGCGGAGGTAATGTAGGCTCCATTAACGCAGAAAAAGTATATAGCGACGTTTTATTTCAACTAACGGAGCAAGAAGTAGTAGAAATGATTCATTTTCATGAGAATGGAAATATATATATAAAAACGATTTGTGAATCGTGTCAAGAAACGCTCGCATCTTATCCTGAGTATTATGAGTATGAAAAATTTCTGCAATAAAATGTTGTCGCTTTGGCATGTCCAAAGCATTTTTCTGTTTTCCTTTTCCAAAATATTTGCATAAAATAGAATGACTTGCTCTTTATGTTGAGAGGAGTTTTAAAAATGATAGGTTTATTAGAGCAATTTTATAAAAATGAAGAGATACAATCGGTTATTAATGGGTTAGAAGATGGGTTAAAAGAACAACTTATATCAGGGATGGCAACGTCTTCTCGTTCATTATTAATGGCGGCTTTATATAAAAAAACAAAAAAATCACAATTAATCGTGACACATAACTTATACCAAGCACAAAAAGTACATGAAGATTTAGTGGCGTTACTTGGTGAAAAAGATGTGTGGTTATATCCAGTGAATGAACTGATAGCATCGGAAATTGGAGTTGCAAGTCCAGAATTGAAGGCGCAACGTATAGAAGTGTTAAATCGCTTGGCTGCGGGAGAGAATGGAATCATTGTAGCGCCAGTGGCAGGATTGCGTAGATTTTTACCAATAAAAGAATTGTGGAAGCAAAAGCAAGTTGAAATCAATCTAGGGCAAGAGATTGATTTAGATGCGCTCTTGCATACTTTACATCATATTGGCTATGAACGTAAGTCGATGGTAGAAGCTCCAGGGGAGTTCAGTTTGCGTGGGGGAATATTAGATATTTATCCTCTAACTGAAGAACTACCATTTCGTATTGAATTCTTTGATACAGAAGTCGATTCTATTCGATTATTTGATGTGGATGAACAGCGTTCTCAAGGTAAAAAAGAAAGCGTTAGGTTTGGTCCGGCAACAGAGTTTTTATTTTCACAGGAAGAATTAAAATCAGGAATTCAGCATCTTGAAGAAGGCTTGACTAAGACGATGCAAAAACTTTCTGATGATAAACTAAAGACTAAAGTGCTTGAGACGGTAAGTCATGAAATTGAGATGTTGAAAAACGGGCAAAGTATAGAACAGATGTTTAAATACTTATCTATTTTCTATAAAGAACCTGCTAGTCTGATAGATTATTTACCAGAAGATGGTGTTGTAATTTTAGATGAGATTTCCCGTATTCAAGAAACAGCATCACATCTTGAAACAGAAGAGGCGGAATGGTATATATCACTTCTTGGTGAAGGAACAATTATTCAAGATTTATCTTTCTCTCACCCATTCGAGGGGTTTCTTCATCATAAAAAAAGAAGTTTTGTATATTTAACGTTATTCTTGCGTCATATCGCACACACACATCCGCAAAATATTGTTAATGTAACATGTAAAACAATGCAAGATTTCCATGGACAGATGAATTTGTTAAAAACAGAAATTGATAGATGGAATGAAGGGCATTTTACGACTGTTGTACTCGGAACAGATGATGAACGTGTGAAAAAATTACAACATATTTTAAGTGATTATGATATTGAGGCAGATATTGTAGAAGGTACAGATATTTTATTGCCTGGAAGGTTACAAATTGCTGTAGGTGATTTACATGCAGGATTTGAAATGCCGATGCAAAAGCTTGTTGTCATTACTGAAAAGGAGCTTTTTCATAAGAAAGTTAAAAAATCACAACGTAAACAAAAGCTATCGAATGCTGAACGTATTAAAAGTTATTCGGAATTAAAAGTTGGAGATTATGTAGTTCATGTAAATCATGGTATAGGTAAATTTTTAGGTATTGAGACATTAGAGATTAATGGTGTTCATAAAGATTATTTAAATATTAAATATCAAGGTAATGATAAGCTATACGTTCCAATTGAACAAATTGATCAAGTTCAAAAATATGTAGGATCTGAAGGTAAGGATCCGAAAGTTTACAAATTAGGTGGGAATGATTGGAAAAAGGTTAAAACGAAAGTTGAAAAATCTGTACAAGACATTGCGGATGACCTAATTAAACTATATGCTGAGCGCGAAGCTTCAAAAGGCTATGCATATACGCCAGATACGGCAGAACAACAAGAGTTCGAATCATCTTTCCCATACCAAGAGACAGAGGATCAGTTACGTTCTATTGACGAGATTAAAAAAGATATGGAACGCGGACGCCCGATGGATAGGCTCCTTTGTGGTGATGTAGGGTATGGAAAGACTGAAGTGGCTATTCGTGCGGCATTTAAAGCGATTATGGATGAAAAACAAGTTGCAATTTTAGTACCGACAACGATTCTTGCGCAGCAACACTATGAAACGATTCGAGAGCGTTTTCAAGATTATCCAATCAATATAGGCTTATTAAGTAGATTCCGTACGAGGAAACAACAAAATGAAACAATTAAGGGCTTAAAGGATGGAACAGTAGATATTGTAATCGGAACACATCGTATTTTATCTAAAGATGTTACTTATAAAGATTTAGGGCTTCTTATTATTGATGAAGAACAAAGATTTGGTGTGACACATAAAGAAAAAATTAAACAATTGAAGGCGAATGTTGATGTATTAACATTAACGGCAACTCCGATTCCGCGGACGCTTCATATGTCTATGCTTGGTGTGCGCGACTTATCTGTTATTGAGACACCACCAGAAAATCGTTTCCCAGTCCAAACGTATGTAGTCGAGTATAATCCAGCGTTAATGCGAGAGGCGATAGAGCGAGAGCTTGCAAGAGGTGGTCAAGTTTACTTCCTATATAACCGTGTAGAGGATATTGAAAGAAAAGCAGATGAAATTTCGATGTTAGTTCCAGATGCCCGCGTAACGTACGCACATGGGAAAATGAACGAAAGCGAATTAGAGTCTGTTATGCTATCATTTTTAGAAGGACAGCACGATGTTCTTGTAAGTACAACAATTATTGAGACGGGTGTAGATATTCCGAATGTAAATACGTTAATTGTATTTGATGCAGATCGTATGGGATTATCACAGTTGTATCAGCTTCGTGGGCGTGTTGGACGTTCTAATCGTGTTGCATATGCATACTTTGCATATAAACGTGACAAAGTGCTGTCAGAGGTTGCAGAGAAGCGTCTACAAGCAATTAAAGAGTTCACGGAACTTGGATCTGGTTTCAAAATTGCGATGAGAGATTTATCTATTCGTGGAGCAGGTAATTTGTTAGGGGCAGAACAGCATGGATTTATTGATTCTGTCGGATTTGATCTATATTCTCAAATGTTAAAAGATGCAATTGAACAGCGTAGAGGAACAGATGGGGCTGAAAATATAGTTAATGTTGAAATTGACTTAGAGGTAGACGCATATTTACCAGATGCTTATATTTCAGATAGTAAGCAAAAAATTATGATGTATAAACAATTTAGAGGTGTTTCTGCAATTGAGGATATTGAAGAATTGCAGGAAGAAATGATCGATAGATTTGGCGATTATCCACAAGAAGTTGGTTATTTATTACAAATTGCAAATATTAAAGTGTTGGCAATGAAAGAACAAATTGAATTAATTAAGCAGAATAAATTTGAAGTAACATTCCTGTTTTCTGAACAAGCAAGTCAAAATATTGATGGTGGAAAATTATTCATGCTCGGAAATAGTTTTGGACGTATGATTGGTTTAGGAATGGAAGGATCACAATTGAAAATTGTTATGAAAACAAATGGCTTAGAGACATCGAAGTGGTTAACGATTGCTGAAAATTTATTAAAAGGCTTACCAGATGTAAAAAAAGAAGTAATAAATGCCTAAAATAAGATAAAAAAATACAATTCGACGTGCATAGAAGAACTAATGTGTAAAATACTATATCTAACAGTTGGTGATTTTTACATGAACAGGTAAATTCACCACTTTGATCATCAGTAGAAAGTGAGGCAGCATTAGAATGAAAGCAACTGGAATCGTACGTCGAATTGATGATTTAGGCAGGGTCGTAATCCCGAAGGAAATTCGTAGAACTTTACGTATTCGAGAAGGAGACCCACTAGAAATATTTGTTGATCGCGATGGAGAGGTAATTTTAAAGAAGTATTCTCCAATTAGTGAGCTAGGTGATTTTGCAAAAGAATATGCTGATGCTTTATATGACAGCTTAGGACATAATGTGCTTGTGTGTGATCGAGATTCTATCATCGCAGTATCAGGCGTATCGAAAAAAGAATACTTAAATAAAAGTGTTGGCGATTTAATTGAAAAAACGATGGAAGAACGAAAGTCTGTTATTATGACGGATGAAAGTGATATTTCCATTATTGATGGTGTAACAGAAAAGGTTCATTCTTATACAGTTGGACCAATTGTTGCAAACGGAGATCCGATTGGAGCCGTCATTATTTTTTCAAAAGAAGCTATTATAAGCGAGATCGAGCATAAAGCGGTTAATACTGCTGCCAGTTTCTTAGCGAAACAAATGGAACAGTAAGGGTATATTGATTTTAGAAGTAGCAATCTTTCCTAATTATGATCTTTCTTTTTGAGAAATCAATTATTTGGAGATATATGTATATTGAATGAAGGTAGCACTTTGCTACCTTTTTTCGTTGAATATTTTTAACGTGTAGGAACTCATTATTACCCGTGTTGGGAAGGGAGTTTGTTCTTTTCTTTATGATATAATACGAGAGGTGAGAATAGAAAAAGGAGTTTTCTTGTATGGAAGCGAAGAAGTATCAAGCCTTTTGGCGTGGGGCTATTATATTAACGATTGCAAGTTTCGTTACAAAAGTATTAAGCGCTTTTTACCGTATTCCATATCAAAATATAGTGGGGGATATTGGATTTTATATTTACCAACAAATTTACCCGTTTTATGGATTTTGTTTAATTTTAGCTACTTATGGATTTCCTGTTATCATTTCGAAAATGGTTGCAGAACGATTAGAGCGGGGAAAACAAAAAGAAGCAGAAGAAATTATTTGTGTATCTTTTTGGTTCTTATTAGGAATTGGTTTTATAGGCTTCTTTACATTGTTTTTTGGGGCCGAAACAATTGCGGTAGCTATGGGCGATATACACTTAGATAAGTTACTACGTGTTATTTCATTTTCATTCTTATTGATGCCATTTTTGTCTGTAGCAAGAGGGTATTTTCAAGGATTTAATAATATGATGCCAACGGCTGTTTCGCAAGTAATAGAACAAACAATTCGAGTTTCTATTATTGTATTTTTATCGCTATTCCTAATTGCTCACGGATTTGATTTATATACAGTTGGTGCAGGGGCCATGTTAGGCTCAATTGCGGGTGGTCTTATTGGGATTATTGTACTTATATTGTATATGCGTCAAGATTTTCGTTCTATATTCTTCAAAAGTGCAGCGAGAATTAAGGGTAAAAGGAAGATAGTTAAAATCCTTTTTTGGCAGGGGTTAGCGATTTGTGTTAGTAATTTAGTGCTTATTTTTATACAGATGGCTGATTCAGTGTCCTTTTACAGCTTACTTATTGGTGCGGGAGAACAGGCTGAAAATGCAAAGGTATTAAAGGGTGTTTATGATAGAAGTATTCCGCTAATGCAATTAGGTACTGTTGTGACGACTTCTTTCTCGTTGTCACTTATTCCGATTATTACAGCGGCGAAGGAAAGAGGAGATCTTTCCTTTATTCAAGAAAAGGTAAAGTTAGCAGTGAAAATAACATGTGTTATTGGACTTGCAGCAGCTATTGGACTAACTTGTATTATTCAACCTACGAATATTATGTTGTTTGAAAACAGTGATGGATCAGATGTTTTATCTATTTTATCGTTATCTATTTTATTTAGTTCATTGTCAATTACGACAGCTTCTATTTTACAAGGATTGGAGCAAACGTTTAAGCCAGCATTATTTGTTGTATTTGGAGGTTGCTTAAAGTTAGCGTTAAATTATATATTCATGCCTTATTTTGGTGTGAAAGGTGCAGCCTTTGCGACTTTATGTGCGTTAATTATAATCTCTGGACTAAATACTTTGTTGCTTACGAGAGCTGTATCAGGGTCACTTATCAATAAGCGAAATATGTTAGGGGTAGTAATTAGTGGTATCTGTATGGGATTTGTATTAATGATATTCACACGTGTGTTACAGATGTCTGGATTAGTAATTGATACGGAACATAGAGGAAGCGCGACACTTGAAGCGTTGTTAGGTGTAGCCATTGGCGGATTGACATATATGTTTTTTATTTTGAAATTACGTGTATTTACAAAAAAAGAATTAGGAACCGTTATGAAACAAGAGAAAAAAGAAGGTTCATTGAAGAAGAGTGGATAGAGGTGACTGGTTGTGAGTGGAATCATTACTGTTTTAGGTTTAGGAGCTGGTGAATTAGATCAGCTAACGATGGGTGTATATCGAAAAATAAAAGAAGCAGACCATCTGTTTGTTAGAACGAAAGAACATCCAGTTATAGAAGAATTGGAGAAAGAAGGCGTACAATATACGTCTTTTGATGCTGTATATGAAGCACATGATACGTTTGAAATTGTATATGAAACAATTGCGAATAAATTGCTAGAACAAGCTGAAGGTACAGAAATTATCTATGCTGTTCCCGGGCATCCACTTGTAGCAGAAAGAACAGTTCAGCTACTGTTGGAAAAAGGAGAAGTTTCAAATGTTGAAGTGCGAATTGAGGGTGGACAAAGTTTCCTTGATCCTATGTTTGCAAGTCTAAAGATTGATCCGATTGAAGGATTCCAATTACTTGATGCTACATCATTTGAAAGAGGACAATTAGAACTGCGTCAACATTTAATCTTTTGCCAAGTATATGATGCATTCGTTGCATCTGATGTGAAATTAACATTAATGGAGATGTTACCAGATGATTATGAAGTGTATATCGTAACAGCTGCAGGAACTTCATTTGAACAAGTAAAGAAGGTACCGTTGTACATGTTAGATCATGAAACGGAATTGAATAATTTAACGAGTGTGTACGTGCCGCCAGTTCAGGAGCGTACGTCCTTGTATCAACAGTTTGATGTTCTTAGAGAAATTATTGCGGAACTTCGTGGTCCAAATGGTTGTCCGTGGGATAAAAAGCAAACACATCAATCATTAAAGAAATATTTAATTGAGGAAGCTTATGAAGTGTTGGAAGCAATCGATGAAGAGGATGATGATCACTTAGTAGAAGAATTAGGTGATATATTATTACAAGTTATGCTTCATGCTCAAATCGGAGAAGATGAAGGTTGGTTCTCTATAGATGATATCATTCGAACTCTATCTGAGAAAATGGTTCGTCGCCATCCGCATGTGTTTGGAAATACGGATGTAAACAGCGCTGATGAAGTGATTGCAAATTGGGAAGAAATTAAAAAACAAGAAAAAGGATTCGTGAAAGAATCTGTTTTAAATGGCGTTCCCAAAAGTTTGCCGCAGTTACTACGCGCCTATGAAATTCAGAAGAAAGCTGGTAAGGTTGGATTTGATTGGGTTGATGTGCAACCGATGATAGAGAAAGCTTTGGAAGAATGGCAAGAGTTCCAACAAGAGGTTACAAATATGGATGAGAAAAAGATGCTGGGTGAGTTTGGTGATTTACTATTTGCATTTGTTAATATAGCTCGTCATTACAAAATAGATCCAGAAGAGGCGTTACGTTCAACTAATGAGAAATTTACTGGTCGTTTTTTATACATGGAGGCAAAAGTAGCTGAAATGAATAAAGAGATGAAAGATTTATCATTAGAACAGTTAGATGTTTTATGGGAAGAAGCGAAACAGACAGAGCGTTAATAGGGGGATTTGATATGCGTCTAGATAAGTTTTTAAAAGTATCACGTTTAATTAAAAGAAGAACATTAGCGAAAGAAGTAGCTGATCAAGGAAGAATATCTATTAATGGTCAAGTGGCAAAAGCAAGTTCTGATGTGAAAGTAGCTGACGAATTAACAATTCGTTTTGGTCAAAAAATAGTGACTGTGAAAATAAATGAATTAAAAGAAACAACTAAAAAAGAAGATGCAGCAAATATGTATAGCTTAGTTCGTGAAGAAAAAGTAAAAGCGGAAGAAGGCTTGTTCTAAAATCATTTATCCCCTCATACATTACTATTAGCTAGTAAAAACCTATGGGGGGATTTACGTGAATAATGGTTACTCACCTACGTCTTCTAATCAACAAAATGTTTCTGTAGAGCATGACATTATTATGCGTGGCAGGCGTATAATTGATATTACCGGTGTGAAGCAGGTAGAGAGTTTTGATAGCGAAGAGTTTTTACTAGAGACCGTAATGGGTTTTTTAACAATTCGTGGTCAAAATTTACAAATGAAAAATTTAGATGTGGAAAAAGGTATTGTGTCGATTAAAGGGAAAGTTAATGAGATGCTGTATATTGATGAAAATCAAGGGGAAAAAACTAAAGGTTTCTTTAGTAAGTTGTTTAAATGAGCTTAACAATTCAGTTGTATACAATGCTTTCAATGATTGGAATGGGTGCTTGGATTGGAGCGTCTTTAGATACATATCAACGTTTTTTAAAGCGCCAAGAACGTAAGCGTTGGCTTGTATTTATACATGATATATTATTTTGGATTGTCCAAGCATTATCCGTCTTTTATGTATTGCTTCTCGTAAATGAAGCTGAGCTACGTATATATGTGTTTTTGGCATTATTATGTGGTTTTGCGGCATATCAAAGCTTACTGAAGGCACTATACATGAAGCTGTTAAATTTTCTCATCTATATTTTTATGCAAACAACATATTTTTTTGTTCGAATTATACAGCTACTCATGATAAAACCTGTTATTATTATAGCGCAGCTATTTATTGCATTTATATTATTCTTATTTCGTATACTGCTTTCAATTGGACATGTGTTATGGAAAATGGTGATTTGGATATTACTTTTCATATGGAAAGTTTTTTTCTGGCCTGTTCGATTTATTGCTTCGCTCATATGGAAACTTCTCCCTAATCGTGTTAAACTTTTTATAGTGAAACATATAGGGTTCCTGCAATATATAGCAAAATTGAAGGGACATATCTTCCAACTATGGGAGCATATAAAAAAGAAGTTAGGGGGACCTCGGAAATGAGGGAACTGAGACAAAGAACAATCGAAAAACAGAGTCCAAATCCTGTTAAAGAGCATATAATACAAACGGATGAGAACAGGAAGCGACTTTATCGCCGTTTAGCGGTTTTTCTTGTCTTTACTTTTACAATTATTGCGAGTATTGGTGTAACGTTTTATCAACAAAACAGTTCCATTAAAGCAAAAGAAGCAAAAGTTAAGGACATGAAAAAAGAACTGGATTCATTAACGAATAAAGAAAAAAGT
>NZ_JBNLYE010000048.1:0-22842 GCF_050172095.1 Bacillus sp. GMs2/2 | reverse complement strand
GATATTATGTAAAATTATACAATTTTACAGAGACATTTGATAAAATTCAAAAAAATATAATGGAGGCTAATATGAAAAAAGTAATTGGCGCAGCAACAGCAACTATTTTTGGATTGGGGGCGTTTACCACAACTGCTACCGCAGAAACAATCGTAACAGCAGATGTACTTAACGTACGTGAAAAACCGACTACAGAATCAAAAGTGGTCGAAAAAGTAAAGAATGGGCAAGAGTTAAAAGTCATCAATACCGAAGATGGCTGGTCAAAAATTGAATTGAACGGTAAAGAAGTGTTTGTAAGTTCGGAGTTTACAAAAGATGTGTATCATGTAACGGCGAATTTGTTAAATGTACGTACCGAAGCAAACACAGATTCAGAAATTCTTGGCAGACTAAAAAAAGATGATGTAATTGAATCAACGCATCAAGTAAAAGACGGATGGTTGGAATTTGAGTATAAAGGAAAAATTGCTTATGCAAACGTTTCTTTCCTATCAAGTACAGCACCAACTGAAAAGAAAACTGAAGAGAAAACGAAGCAAGTAGCGAAAGTACAAAAATCAGTTAAAGAAAAGAAAGAAGTAAAGACGCAGAAAGTAGCAAAAGCGAAAGAAACAACGAAAGCACAAGAAATAGTAAAGCCTAAAGAAGAGGTAAAAGTCAAAGAAGAAGTAAAAGTTAAAAAAGAAGCGAAAGTGCAAGAAATAGTAAAGCCTAAAGAAGAAGCAAAAGTCAAAGAAGAAGTAAAAGCGCAAGAAATAGTAAAGCCTAAAGAAGAGGCAAAAGTCAAAGAAGAAGCGAAAGTGCAAGAAATAGTAAAGCCTAAAGAAGAAGCAAAAGTCAAAGAAGAAGCGAAAGTGCAAGAAATAGTAAAGCCTAAAGAAGAAGCAAAAGTCAAAGAAGAGGCAAAAGTCAAAGAAGAAGCGAAAGTGCAAGAAATAGTAAAAGCTAAAGAAGAAGAAAAAGTACAAGAAATAGCAAAAGCTAAAGAAGAAGAGAAAGCAAGAGAAATAGCAAAAGCTAAAGAAGAAGAGAAAGCAAGAGAAATAGCAAAAGCTAAAGAAGAAGAGAAAGCAAGAGAAATAGCAAAGGCTAAAGAAGAAGAGAGAGTAAGAGAAATAGCAAAGGCTAAAGAAGAAGAAAAAGCAAGAGAAATAGCAAAGGCTAAAGAAGAAGAGAAAGCAAGAGAAATAGCAAAAGCTAAAGAAGAAGAGAGAGCAAGAGAAGAAGCAAAAGCTAAAGAAGAAGAGAGAGCGAAAGAAGCATCTAAAAACAACATACAGTCTGCTAAACGTGAATTAACGGTAGTAGCGACAGCGTATACTGCTGATCCAAGTGAAAATGGTACATATGGTGGACGCGTTTTAACTGCGATGGGGCATGATTTAACGGCAAATCCGAATATGAGAATTATCGCAGTTGACCCGAAAGTAATCCCATTAGGATCTAAAGTATGGGTAGAAGGTTATGGAGAAGCTATCGCTGGTGATACTGGAAGCGCAATTAAAGGTAATCGTATTGATGTATTAATGGGGTCAAAAAGTAAAGCTATGAATTGGGGAAGAAAAACTGTTAAAGTAAAAATTTTATAGTAACTATAATGATCCAAATAGAAGTCAGTTCTCTTTATTGAGGCTGGCTTTTATTTTTTTGGTGGAAGTATAATAGGATTTTTAAATGACTTATTACTAAATCTGTAATTAAGTTACCAGCTTCATTACCAAAAACAACGGTAAAGCTTATAAATATGAAAAATGAAGATATACCTACAGATGAAGATAGTTACTGGGAAGCTTTTGACTTGTTCGGTTCTGAATATGTATGTAGATTATTAGGGGTACCGTTATATGATGATCTTCCAAAGGATTTGGCGTGTCCAACTTGTGCGAAAGAGATGAAATATGTTGCTACAATTACTCAAGATATTGAGGGACGTGGACTTATTTCAGTAGTTGATTTCCAGTTTGGGGAAATGAATATATACTATTATTTATGTATAGATTGTTTAATTATAAAAACTGAAATACAAAATACATAACAAGACTAACATATTATATTAGTCTTGTTTTTGTATCGCAACATCATTAAGAATCGCATCAAATATATCTTTTTGCGTAAAGTTATCTGTAAAAATAGTTTCTCTGGCAACCTCAATTGTATCGTGCGGATTATACCATTTTTGGAGGGAATCTTCACCAAATTCATATCGTTTGTCCCTTGTGTTATGTCGTCTAATAGTTTCCTCTAATGATAAATCAAAATAATATGTAAATGCATTTTCATCAAAATAACGAATTAATTCTTTTAACATCTCACCATACCTGCGACTGTCCAATATACCTTCTAAAATAACAAATTCACATTTTCCTTTTCCGTACTTTGTAATTTCAAATAGTAAATCATGTGATAAATTACCCATTGTGTCGTGTACTCTAAGCATATCTCTACGCACAACATCCTGTGATACTAAAAGTGTACCTTGTCCGAAATGTTCTTGTAGTTGCTTTGCAATCGTTGTTTTACCACTTGCGGAGTTTCCTCTAAGAATGATTAAAGTGGATGTAAGTATAGGTTTAGACATAATGTATTCCCCCAACGGTATTAATTATATAGAAAATTTTAACAAATAAAGTGAGGAAAGTGTATAATTAATATGATGGATATTTAAGGAGGGGATTAGATGGGGGATATATTAAAAAATGCACAACCTATATGGAAACGGACTTGGTTTCGTTATCTAGGGGCATTTTTTATTGTTCAGTTACTGTTTATTTTGTGTGAAATAACTGCGTGGGCACCAAACTTTAGGCCAGGCGGAGAGTTTTTTAATAGAATATTAAATTCTCAATTTTTCACTGAATGGTTCACACTCTATACAATCCCGCAATTTAACGTATTTACAGCATTTTTTGCGATTACATTACTACCATATGCATTAGTAGGTGCAATGAAAGATGTAACATCAAGAAAAAATATAAAGGAATAATAGAGGTATAATATGCTTTTTCAAAAAGAAGGTTTATTGATTAGATACGTAATGGAAAATGATGCAGCTATCATTTCTAAATGGTTAACGGACCCAGCAGTCCTGCGGTATTACGAAGGGCGAGATAATCCGCAATCTGTAGAAAAGGTGCTTGATCATTTTATGCATAATCCAAACAGTAATGAAAATAGATGTTTAATAGAATTTGATACCGTTCCGATTGGTTACATACAAATGTACCCAGTTGATTCAGAGTGGAAAGCGATATATGGCTATAAAGAATCACAAAATGTATGGGGAATGGATCAATTTATCGGTGAACCAGTCTATTGGGGAAAAGGAATTGGACAAAAACTCGTTCAGGCAGCAATTACATACATTATGGGTGAAATGGGAGCAGAAGCAATCGCAATGGATCCGAAAGTAAATAATGAACGAGCGATAAAGTGTTATGAAAAATGCGGATTTAAAAAAGTAAAGATTTTAAAGGAACATGAGCTGCATGAGGGGGAACTAGAAGATTGTTGGATGATGGAATACAAACAATTATAATGAATATGCAATGGCTTATATAAACGAAGGGAGGTGTGTGAAATGAAAAAAGCATTAATCGTAATTGATGTGCAAGCCGGTATGTATACAGCTGGAATGCCAGTACATAATGGGGAAAAATTTTTACAAACATTGCAAGAGCTTATTGGGGAATGTCGTTCAAATGATATTCCAGTTATTTATGTCCAACATAACGGTCCTAAAGACCATCCGTTAGAAAAAGGTACGGATGGATGGCGAATCCATGCAACAATCGCTCCGCAAGAAGGGGATGATATTGTTGAAAAGACGACGCCAGATTCATTCCATAAGACAAACTTAAGCGAAGTGTTACAAGAGAAAGGAATTGAACACGTTATTCTTTCGGGAATGCAAACAGAGTATTGTGTAGATACGACAACGCGCAGAGCATGTAGTGAAGGATATAAAGTAACGTTAGTGAGTGATGCGCATAGTACATTTGATGCAGAAGTGTTACGTGCTGAAGATATTGTGAAACATCATAACGCAGTATTGGGAGCGTTTGCGGATGTTGTTGCATTAAAAGACTTGAAAGTGGCTGCCTCTAAATAAGAGGCAGTTTTTTTATTAGAAAAATAGCGTCAAATATTGTTGGTAAGTCGATATTTTGAAATAATCGTTTATATAATTTCACGTACCATAATAAAAATATACAAAAAAGGAGCACCACATAATTAAAAAGGGCGCTCCTGCATTAAAATGTTACTTCTTCTTGTCTTTATCCAATATATTTTGTTCTTCAGCAAACTCCGTACCATATGCAAAGCGGCGATTAATACGAATGTTATCATTGTTGTGCCTTGTATGAGAGTTAGAGAAGCGATGAACGATTACTTCAGATAAAGTGAAGACGATGGCAGAAAGGATACTGCCCCATGCAATTTGCATATAGTTGTCTAATAAAATATTACCGAAAATCCATACGCTTAAATATGTTAATAAGAAATCCGACATAATGGCACCAGTATTGCCAATTCGATTTAAAATAATTTTATCAACGAACATGTAGGATACGATTGTAACAAAGAGACTGAATGAAATAATTTGAACAAACGTTGCAGGGAAAAATAAAGCAAGCCCAATGCTAAATGCGATAATGCACGATATAAACTTGATAAGCACTACTGTGAAATCATTCAAAATTTACACCTCCGATTTATACATAGTTTTTCAATAAATTCTGGAGTTCATACATTGTAACGGATTTATTTACATAAAACTTTTTCATGTTCAGAATTTAGTCTAAATATTATAAAAACAATGAAAAAATGTTATAGTAAAATGAGAGTGTATGACATTTTTAGGTAAGGGGGAATCCAGGATGTGGATTACTTCAGAAGTAGAAATTCCAGATGAGTTAATTGATCACCTTGAGCAAGGAAAGTTAGTATTATTTGTTGGAGCGGGAGTTTCTATGAAAGGGAAATCAAACTTACCGAATTTTGATGATTTAGTTGATGAAATTGCAAAAACGTTATATGTCGAAAAACGTGAAATAACAGAACCACATGATTATTATCTTGGTAAAATTGCGAAAACAAAAGATGTACATCAAGTCGCAAGAGATCTTGTTCATATAGAGAAATCAAAACCGAATCCATTGCATTATGCAATTCCAAGGCTATTTCCTTTAGATACAGATATCCGCATTGTAACAACAAATTTTGATCAACATTTTACAACAGCAATTAAAGAAATAAATAGAGATATTAATGTTTATTACGCTCCAGCTTTACCGACTGGGAGAGCTTTTAAAGGTCTTGCTTACATACATGGTAATGTAGAACAGGAGAAAGAGGCTTTAATTTTAACAGATGGTGATTTTGGAAGGGCTTACTTAACGGAAGGGTGGGCGAGAAGATTTTTAGTTGATCTATTCTCAAATTACACCGTTTTATTCATTGGATATAGTCATAATGACCCAGTAATGAAATATTTAGCAACTGGTTTACCACCAAGTACAAGACGATTTGCTTTTGTCGCACAAGGAGAAAATACGTACCACTGGGAACATTTAGGGATAAGACCAATTGTGTATCCGAATAAGGTGAATAATCATCAATCCCTCGTAAAAGCAGTAAAACGCTGGGCTGAATTAATGGGTGATAATTATATTACGAAAAGAATGCGTATTCGGGATATTGTAACGGTTCCCCCGTCAGTAGAACAGGAACAATTATCATACATAAAGCAATCGATTAAAAAAATTGAAACAGTACGTTACTTTGTGGAATTTGCTCATGATTATGAATGGGTCGAATGGTTAGAAGCAGAAGGTAAATTACAAAATTTGTTTATGCTTAGGCCAAACTATAATGAAGTAGATGAATTACTTGCAGAATGGTTAGTGGAACAATTTCTTTTTAGTCATCAGAAAGAATTATTTCAATTAATTTATAAAAACTATTCTAAAATATCACCGTTATTATGGAGAACAATTTGTAACTACTTAAACGAAACGAAGAGTAAGATGGACCCGCTGTTGTTTGCAAGGTGGACACTCCTTTTATTAGAAACAGCTGAAAAAGATAGTAGCTCTATAGAAAAGATTTCTAAGTTACTGCAAAAATGTTCTTTTCCTGAGCATAAAGAAATTGCCTTATTGTTACTAACTTTTATTTTAGACGGAAAACTGAAGTTGAAACGTGTAAGAAAATGGGGAAATGATACGCAAGAATCAATAGAACTCGAGGAATCGAGTCGCTTACCAGTATCAACATTTTCTCATGTGGAGCAAATTTGGAACGAAAAGATGAGGCCATATATCGCTTATTATGCTGTTCCAATTATGATGATTGGATTAGAAAAATTGAGAATGTTGTCGTTAAGACAAACGGCACTGAAAAAAAGAAATAAGGAAAATGTAGAGAAAGAGTTTCATCAAAATGATCTTGCATTTTTAATACGAATTGTAAAAGAGTGTCTAACTTATTTATGCGAAAACAATGAGAAAAAAGCGGCTTATTATATTACAGAAATGATAGAAGCAAATAGTGTACTTCAAAAGCGAATTGCAATTGATGCGATGAATAAAAATATTTTTGTTCGTGTAGATGACAAAATGAAATGGTTGTTACATGAAGGACTTATTTTAGATTTCACTTATAAACACGAAGTTTTTCAACTTTTAAAAAGGCATTATGCACATTGTTTAGAAAAAACAAAAGAAGAAGTCACTCGAACTGTAATAAAGCATCTTACAGAAGAGAGGGTATTTGATGCATGTCTCGTATTAGACTTATTATTCAAGTGTGATTCGAATAGCCCATCTACGGCAAATGGGTATGAGTTAATGAAGCAAAAGCATCCTCATTTTCATTCTGAACGATACAGTGTACAAAAGAAAGAAGATACAGCAGAAAGCATTACTTGTAATGTAACTGCTGACGGATTATTGCAGCTGAAAGATGTTGAAATTATGAAGCAAGTTCAGCAATTTTCGCAAGATGGTGTTTTTGAACAACGCCATTTTTTAGAGATGTTATCAAAAGCATGTAAATTAAACACAGAATGGAGTATTTCATTTGCATACCAATTAGTAGGAGTGCAAGAAATAAGTAATGAAGTATGGTTTGTTTGTATTAGAGAATGGCGAAATAATCGAGGATTGACGAATGAGCAAATCCAAAAAATTATTCCGCTATTGCAGAAATTTGTTAGAAATACTGCTTTTCATTGGTTAATTAGTAGTTTTCTATATGAAATTAGTAATCGACTAGAAGAGTTAGAAGAGAACAGTATACGTGTTGTAAAACGATTTGCTTTTTCAGTGTTCCCTCAAGTTATGAAGAGTGATACAGACTTTAAGCTTGGGAAACAAGATTTTTATAATGAATCAATTCAGCATCCAGTTGGAAAAATGACGGCTGTATTATTAAAGTTGTTATCATATGATCATTTATACGATCGTAATGTATATGAATATTTATTTTTATTTGAAGAACAAGTAAGAGTTAATTCGGAACGAACAAACTTTATGTTTGCTCGTTTAATAGCAGATATTACATTTCTATATCATATTGAAAAACAATGGTGCCGAAAATATTTGTTACCATACTTAGATTTAAAAAAACAAAATGAGATTACGGAATATGCATGGGCCGGCTTATGTTACACGCAAATAAATTTACCTTTATTTACAGAAATGAAGCGATTTATTAAGTATGCGATAGAACATTTGGAAGTATTACATCCGCATACGAGAGAAGCTTTCTTGAAGTGGCTTAGCTTTGTATTTATTAAATGTGTACTATATTGGGAGCAAAAAACAAATTGGTTATACCCGTTACTCATACTAGAAAATGAAGAAAATAAAATTAAGTTTATGCAGTTTTTATGCTATTACGTCAAAACATTAAGTGTAAAAGAACAACAAAAGTTTTGGACAGCTTGGCTCAGTGTATTTTTGCGAGAACGACCAAAAATGGGTGAGATAACTGCGAGAGAATATGTAATGCTTTTACGTATTATTTTATACATGGATGAAATATTAGAAAAAGGATTATGTATTATGTCTCGTGCATTTTCAAGTGTACATGGTAAATGTACAGGTGAGGAAATGAAGCGGTTATTGATTGAAATGCTTCATAAAAAAGAAAGTATGAAAGCGCATAAAGAAATGTTTGCAAATGTGTTTTTTATTTTACTACAAACATGTCACGAAGCCGTTTTATTTGAAAAAGAAATCATACAAATAAAAGAATTATTAGTTCAGTATGAAGTAGAGGAATATGTTTTACATTTACTAGAAAATGAAATAATTCGCATAGGAATTGTAATGGGTGATTTACAAAAAGAATTATAGGACGAAAGTGGAATTTGAAAAAATATATAAAAAGTTGTTGACAGTGTTTTGAAAAGCGTTCTATAATACGAATCATACTTATTCAATTTCAAAAACATTTGAATAAACAAAGTGCAATGAAGAGATCACAGTAGTGGTTAGTCTTACTGTAACAGAGAGCTGGTGGTTGGTGTGAACCAGTACAGGGATAATCATGAATTACAGTCTTGGAGCATCTTTTTCGTAATAAAGATAGTTTGTCTTTATGAGGAAAAAGCGGTCAATTGATCGTTAACAGTGAAGAGAGGTAGACGGAAAGTTAGTCTACAACTAGGGTGGTACCGCGATAAATATCGTCCCTACTGATTTATTCAGTAGGGACTTTTTGTATTTTAGTGGTTCAACTTGAAAATTAAATAGTCATGCATTGAAAGGAAAAGCAGTAGTTGTTGTTTCCCTGTAACAGAGAGCTGGTGGTTGGTGCAAACCAGTACATAAACAAGAGCGAATTACAGTCCTGGAGCATCTTTTTCGTAGTAAAGATAGTATTGTCTTTATGAAGGGAAAGACGGTCAGATGATCGTTAACAATGAAGAGAGGTAGACGAAAGAAGTCTACAATTAGGGTGGTACCGCGATAAATATCGTCCCTACTGATTGAATCAGTAGGGCTTTTTTGTACAAAAAAGTGGGTTTTTAACTAGTAGTTCATGTCTTTGTATGAATTATTAGTTTAAAATAAGAAGAGGTATCGATTCCACTATAAATTTGTATAATTAGTCAGTTCAGAAAATAGAGAATTTTTTATTCTCTTACTATACTTTTAAAACATTAGAGGAGGATTTCCAAATGGCAAATCATGAATTAGATCAATTACGTAAACAGGTAGATGAAATTAACTTACAACTATTACACCTTTTAAACAAACGTGGTGAAATTGTTCAAAAAATTGGAGAGCAAAAGCAAGTACAAGGTACGAAACGCTTTGATCCAGTACGTGAGCGTGAAGTACTTGATATGATTGCAGAGCATAACGAAGGACCATTCGAAACATCAACAGTTCAACATATTTTCAAAACGATTTTCAAAGCAAGCTTAGAGTTACAAGAAGATGATAACCGTAAAGCGTTACTAGTATCACGTAAAAAGAAACAAGAAAATACAATTGTTGATGTAAAAGGTGAATTGATTGGAAACGGAACACAAACGTTCATCATGGGACCTTGTGCAGTAGAAAGTTTAGAACAAGTTCGTCAAGTGGGGCAAGCGATGAAAGACCAAGGCTTAAAATTAATGCGCGGTGGTGCATTCAAACCGAGAACTTCTCCATATGATTTCCAAGGTTTAGGAGTAGAAGGACTTCAAATTTTACGTCAAGTAGCAGACGAGTTTGACTTAGCAATTATTAGTGAAATTTTAAATCCGAACGATGTTGAAATGGCATTAGACTACGTTGATGTAATTCAAGTTGGCGCACGTAACATGCAAAACTTCGATTTATTACGAGCTGTAGGTAAAGTTAACAAACCAGTATTATTAAAACGTGGATTAGCAGCAACAATTGATGAGTTCATTAACGCAGCGGAATACATCATTGCGCAAGGTAACGATCAAATTATTCTTTGTGAGCGCGGTATCCGCACATACGAAAGAGCAACACGTAACACATTAGACATTTCTGCAGTACCAATTTTAAAGAAAGAAACACATTTACCAGTTATCGTTGATGTAACACATTCAACTGGACGCAGAGATTTATTATTACCAACAGCGAAAGCGGCACTTGCAATTGGTGCAGATGCAGTAATGGCTGAAGTTCATCCAGATCCAGCAGTTGCATTATCAGATTCTGCACAACAAATGGACATTCCAGAATTCCATAGATTCATGGATGAGTTAAAAGGTTTCAAAAATAAATTATCTTAATTCCATATCATATATGCGTTGAAGAGGAAACAGTAGTGCTTATCTCACTGTTAAAGAGAGCTGATGGTCGGTGTGAATCAGTACAAAGGTAAGCATGAATTACAGCCTTGGAGCATCTTTCCCGACAACTTTTGGAGGGTAAGACGGTCGAACGATCGTTAAAGAAGAAGAGAGGTAGACGAAAGAAGTCTACAACTAGGGTGGTACCGCGATAAATATCGTCCCTACTGAGCGCTCAGTAGGGACTTTTTTGTACAAAAAAATAGTAAAGGGGCAAGAGAAATGAGATACATTACAGCTGGAGAATCACATGGACCGCAGTTAACAGTTATTTTAGAAGGTGTACCAGCAGGTTTGACACTTACGGCGGAACATATTAATAAAGAATTATTAAGAAGACAAAAAGGTCATGGACGCGGAAGACGTATGCAAATTGAAACAGATACAGTTGAAATTGTAAGTGGTGTTCGTCACGGGATGACACTTGGATCACCGATTACGTTAATTGTAAAAAATGATGATTTCAAACATTGGACGAAAGTAATGGGTGCAGAGCCAATTTCGGAAAAAGAAAGTAAAGACATGAAACGTACAATTACAAAACCACGTCCCGGACATGCAGATTTAAATGGAGCAATTAAATATGGTCATCGTGATATAAGAAACGTATTAGAGCGGTCATCTGCAAGAGAAACGACAGTTCGTGTAGCTGCTGGTGCAGTTGCAAAACAAATTTTAAGCGAATTAGGCGTGGGAATTGCAGGACATGTTCTTGAAATTGGTGGAGTAAAAGCAAAACATATTTCAAACTTATCAATTGAAGAAATTCAAACAATTACTGAAAACTCACCAGTTCGATGTTTAGATGAAGAAGTAGAGCAAGAAATGATGAATGCGATTGACAACGCAAAAAGTAGTGGAGATTCAATCGGTGGTATTGTGGAAGTCATTGCAGAAGGTATGCCGATTGGCGTTGGTAGTTACGTTCATTACGATCGTAAATTAGATGCAAAACTTGCTGGTGCAATTATGAGTATAAATGCATTTAAAGGTGCTGAAATCGGCGTAGGTTTTGAAGCGGCACGACAACCAGGAAGCAAAGTGCATGATGAAATTCTGTGGGATGAAGAAAAAGGATACACGAGAAAAACGAATAATGCCGGCGGTTTAGAAGGTGGTATGACAACAGGTATGCCAATTATCGTAAGAGGCGTGATGAAGCCAATTCCTACTTTATACAAACCGTTAGCAAGCGTTGATATTGATACGAAAGAAGCATTCCAAGCGAGTATTGAAAGATCTGATAGTTGCGCAGTACCAGCAGCGGGTGTAGTAGCTGAATCTGTTGTGGCATGGGAACTTGCAGATGCACTAGTCGAACAATTCGGAAAAGATCGTATGGAATTATTAAAACAAAACATTATGCAACACAATAACTACGCAAAAGAATTTTAATGAAAAGGTGGGTTTAACGTGCAAGTAAAAGATCAACTATCATCATTACAACCATATAAACCAGGTAAATCACCAGAACAAATGAAAGAAGTGTACGGAGATCATTCGTTTGTGAAATTAGCATCGAATGAAAATCCATTTGGTTGTTCACCGAGAGTTTTAGAAGAGTTGCAAAACTCTTGGTTGGAACATGCTTTATATCCTGACGGAGGTGCTACAACGCTCCGTCAAACAATCGCAGATAAGTTGCATGTGCAAATGGAACAAGTACTTTGTGGTAGTGGTTTAGATGAAATCATTCAAATGATAAGCCGCGCCGTATTACGAGCGGGAGATAACATTGTAACAGCAGGTGCAACATTCCCGCAGTACCGCCATCATGCGATTATTGAAGGGTGTGAAGTGAAAGAAATTCCTTTAAATAAAGGTGTATACGATTTAGACGAAATTTCGTCAGCGGTAAATAATAATACGAAAATCGTATGGATTTGTAATCCGAACAACCCGACGGGCACATATGTGAATGAGCAAAAATTAACTCAATTTATTGAAGGCATTAGTGAAAATACGTTAATTGTCATTGATGAAGCGTACTATGAATACGTAACAGCAAAAGATTTCCCTGAGACATTACCGCTTTTAGAAAAACATAAAAACATTCTTGTACTTAGAACGTTTTCTAAAGCATACGGATTAGCTTCTTTCCGCGTTGGATATGCGATCGGACAGGAAGAGTTAATTGAGAAATTAAATGTCGTACGTTTACCATTTAACGTATCTTCATTAGCGCAAAAAGCAGCTACGATTGCTTTTGGTGATGACGAGTTTATTAAAGAAATAGTTCACATGAATACAGAAGGATTACAGCAATACGAGAGTTTCTGTAAGGAAAACGGTATACCATTTTATTCGTCACAAACTAATTTCATCTTCTTACCGGTAGATAATGCTGGAGAGATTTATGAAGCTTGTGCACATGCAGGATTTATTATTCGTCCATTCCCAAAGGGTGTCCGTATTACAGTTGGAACAAGGGAGCAAAATGAAGGAGTGATTTCAGTGTTAAAACAACACTTTGAAAATAAAAAAAATAAGTCTCGAGATGAGGCAAATGCGTAAAAAGGTAGTATTAATTGGAACAGGTTTAATAGGAGGCTCTCTCGCATTAGCAATTAAGAAAGAGCACGATGTAACGATAACAGGGTACGATATATTTAAAGAGCAAGTAGAGCGTGCAAAAGAATTACACGTAGTAGATGAAATAGGATTTGATTTACAGCGTGCATGTGAAGAGGCACATTTAATTGTTTTTGCTTCTCCAGTTGAAGAAACGAAGAAGCTATTACACAAACTTGCGTCATTCCGTTTACGAGAAGATGTTATAGTGACTGATGTTGGTAGTACAAAAGGGTCTATTATGAACGAAGCGGAAGCTTTATTTTCAAAGGATGTTTCTTTCATTGGTGGACATCCGATGGCGGGTTCTCATAAAACGGGAGTTGAAAGTGCAAAGGCACATTTATTTGAAAATGCATTTTACATTTTAACACCGATGAATCACGTGCCAAATAAACAAGTGGAAGACCTTAAAGTATGGTTAAAAGGAACAGGGTCACATTTTCTTGTTTTAAATACGGAAGAACATGATTATGTAACAGGGATCGTTAGTCATTTTCCGCACCTTATCGCAGCAGGTTTAGTAAAGCAAGTTGAGAAACATGCAGGAGATAATCCGCTCATTCATCAACTAGCTGCTGGAGGTTTCAAAGACATTACACGTATCGCATCTAGTAGTCCAAAAATGTGGAGTGATATTGTAAAGCAAAATCGAGAGCATTTAATGGTATTATTAAAAGAGTGGATCTCTGAAATGGAAGATTTATATAAAACAGTTTCTACCGGAGATGCAGGCGAGATTCAAAACTATTTTGCAGATGCGAAAGAATACCGTGATTCTTTACCAGTAAGAAAGAGAGGGGCAATTCCTGCCTATCACGACTTATACGTCGATGTATTAGATAAGGTGGGGGCATTGGCTCATATTACGAGTATTTTAGCGCGCGAGGAAATTAGTATTACGAACTTGCAAATATTAGAAGCGCGTGAAGGACTGCTTGGGGTATTACGTATTAGCTTCCAAAGGGAAGAAGATCGTATGAAAGCAAAGCTAGCGCTTGGAGAAGAAGAATACCAAACTTATGAAACAATTTAAATGAGAAGGTGAAAAACGTGAAAGAAAGAACAATACAACCTGTTAATAACGGATTGAATGGTAATATTACAATCCCAGGTGATAAATCCATTTCACACCGCGCTGTTATGTTCGGTTCTATTGCAGAAGGAAAAACAACAATTAAAGGTTTCTTGCCTGGTGCAGACTGTTTAAGTACGATTTCATGTTTTAAAGAAATGGGAGTAGAAATTACGCAAAACGGTGATGAGGTTACTGTAGTTGGTAAAGGATTAGAAGGTTTACAAGAACCGAAAGCTGTATTAGATGTTGGTAATTCTGGTACAACAATCCGATTAATGTCAGGTATATTAGCTAACACACCATTTTTCTCTTGCGTACAAGGTGATGCATCTATTGCAAAAAGACCGATGAAACGTGTAACGAATCCATTAAAACAAATGGGCGCGAACATTGATGGGCGCGAAGAAGGAACATTTACACCGTTAACAATACGTGGCGGAGATTTAAAAGCAATTGAATATATTTCTCCTGTTGCAAGTGCACAAGTAAAATCAGCTATTTTACTTGCAGGTCTTCGTGCAGAAGGTGTAACAGCTGTTACAGAACCACATATTTCACGCGACCATACGGAAAGAATGCTCGAAGCATTTGGTGTTAAAGTAACTCGCGAAGGGAAAACAGTGAAGCTGTCAGGTGGACAAAAATTAACAGCAACAGACATTCAAGTGCCAGGTGACGTATCATCAGCAGCATTTTTCTTAGTAGCAGGTGCAATCATCCCAAATAGTAAACTAGTATTACAAAATGTAGGAATGAATCCAACCCGTACAGGTATTATTGATGTTTTAGAAAAAATGGGTGCTACGTTCACTGTAGATCTAATTAACGAAGGGGCATCAGAACCAGCTGCAAATATTACAATCGAAACATCTTCATTAAAAGGAATTGAAATTGGCGGAGATATTATCCCTAGATTAATCGATGAGATTCCTGTAATCGCATTAGCGGCAACACAAGCAGAAGGAATTACAGTAATTAAAGATGCACATGAATTGAAAGTAAAAGAAACAAACCGTATTGATACAGTCGTTGCTGAGTTAACGAAACTAGGAGCTCGCATAGAAGCAACTGATGACGGTATGATCATTTACGGAAAATCAGCTCTAAAAGGCAATACAGTAAATAGTTATGGTGATCACCGTATCGGAATGATGCTTGCAATTGCTGGCTGCCTAGCAGAAGGAAAAACAATTATTGAAGATGCAGAAGCAGTAGGTGTATCATATCCTACATTCTTTGACGAACTTCAAAAATTAGCTAAATAAAAAGGATGGAAAGCAGATACGTGATGTATCTGCTTTTTTGTTAAAACGTTCTTGTAGTTTCACTTACCGAACTATAATAGTAAGAATTATGATACAATTCAAACAGGGAATGGAGGAGAATTATATGAATGTCATACAATTAAAAGAAGATAAGTTCAGAGAAGCATTACGTTTATCAGAATACGCTTTTCAATATAAAGTAGATGAGGAACGATTACAGCAGCAACTTACAAAAATGAAGGAAAGTCATGAAATATACGGCATTATGGAAGGGGAAGACTTAGCTGCAAAACTACACCTCATTCCGTTTCATATTTACATAGGTAAAGAAAAATTTAAAATGGGTGGCGTTGCAGGAGTAGCGACGTATCCAGAGTACAGAAGAAGTGGGTATGTAAAAGAGCTACTTCAACATTCACTTCAGACAATGAAAAAAGATGGCTATACAGTCTCTATGTTACATCCATTTGCTGTTTCATTTTATCGTAAATACGGCTGGGAACTTTGTGCGAATCTACTCAAATGTCATATAAGTAAGAGCGATTTAGTGATGAAAAAACAAGTAAATGGTACTGTGAAACGTTTTAATAAAGAAAATCATCCAGAAGAAGTCGAGAAGCTCTATGAAGCATTTGCAGAACGTTTTTCATGTATGTTAGTTCGAGAGAAGAACTGGTGGTTACAAGCGGTTTATGATGATTTAACATTAGCGATTTACTATGATGAAAATAAAAAGGCAGCAGGTTACATGTTATACAAAATAGAAAACTATAAAATGACAGTAGAAGAATTTGTACCACTGCATAATGAAGCACGAAATGGTCTGTGGAACTTTATTTGTCAGCATGATTCTATGATTAAAGAAATTGAAATGACAGTAAGTGAAAGCGAACCGTTATTATATTCATTGCAAGAGCCACGCGTGAAGACAGAAATAAAACCATATTTTATGGGAAGAATTGTAGATGTGGAGCAGTTCTTTAAACAATATGAATTAAACTGGAACAATGTACAACAAGAACTAATTTTACATATTACAGATTCATTTGCACCGTGGAATAACGTATCAGTGAGGTTTGCAAATCATGAAATAACAATAATAAAAGAGGAAACAATAGATAAAGGCATCAAACTGGATATAAACGAGTTATCTACAATAATGTTCGGCTATAAACGTCCGTTACAACTGAATGAATTAGAATTAATTAGCGGAAGTGAAGAGGAAATACAAGCGTTTGAGAAAATAGTTCCGGTACGAGAAGCATTTATTTATGATTTCTTTTAAGTTTTCAATAGAAAATCGGGCTGTCCCAAAAACAATTTTTGGGACAGCTTTCTCTTTGGTTGTCGGTAAGTAGATATATCCTGAAAATCGCTGATATAATTGGAGATGCGCTGATATATCCTGAAAATCGTTGATATAATTGGAGATGCGCCGATATATCCTGAAAATCGCTGATATAATTGGAGATGCGCCGATATATCCTGAAAATCGCTGATATAATTAGACTTGCGCTGATATATTCTAATAATCGTTGATATAATTTTTTCACTAAAACGTAACTATACTTTGTCACGCACTTGACTTTTAATCCATGTAATTTATAATTAAAAACGGAATGAATTTTCATTCCTGAAAATAGAGGTGGAAAAAATGGCTAAAAACAAACAAGAGGATATTTTTGATGCTGCGATGCAACTTTTTGCAGAGCGTGGTTATGATGGTACGACAATTCCAATGATCGCTGAAAAAGCAAATGTCGGTGCGGGTACTATTTATCGCTATTTTGCCAATAAAGAGGCACTTGTTAACTCATTATTTTCAAAAAGCATGTTACAGCTTTCTGAAATGATAAAAACGGATTTTCCCGTTGAAGCAAATATTCGTGAACAGTTTAGTCATACGTACAACCGTTTATTTGAATTTGCGAGAAACAATGTGGATGCTTTTTTATTTACAAATTCTCACTGCGATAGTTATTTTCTTGACGAACAGAGCAAGAAAATATTTGATGATTTTATAGGCTTCTTTATGAATATTATTGAAGATGGAATCGCAAAAGGTTTTCTTCGTCCATTGCCTCCCATTGCTTTAATTATTATTGTATATCAACCGCTAGAAAAATTAACGAAAGTAATTGCAACAGGGCAATTAGAATACTCGAAAGAGTTAGTAAAAGAATTAGAAGAAAGCTCTTGGAACGCTATTAGAATCATTTGATTCTATAGCTTTACAAGGGCTGGAATGAATATTCATTCCTAACTAGATTTAAAAAAATGAGAGTAGGAAAGGATATTTGTGTAACTAAGGGAATGAACATTCATTCCGGAAAGACTAGTTTAATAGAATTTACAAAATAACGTAATAGAATAATAGGAATGAACGTTCATTCCGTTGTTAACGTGAAACTTTCAAAACGGGAGATGATTCAAATGAGCAAGTTAAAAAGTTGGAGAAGTTTATCTTTTCTATTATGGATAGTTATTACTATTACAATGGTCGTAACGATGCCTAATATGGATCAATTAGTGAAAGAAAAAGGGAAAATTACAATCCCTAATACAAAGCAAAGCAGTATTGCTGACAAGATGATGAAAGAGATGGATAAAGAAGGGGTTGAAAAGTATGAAATTATAGCCGTTTTTAATAGTGGCAATAAGGCAGCTTTAACAGATGAACAAAAAAAGGAAATAACAAAAACAATCAACGCCCTGCAAAATGAAAAAGAGCAATTAGGAATTAAGCAAGTTGTTTCACATTTAGACAATAAAGACTTGGAGAAACAATTAGTTTCTAAAGATAATACGACTATTTTAACGCAAATATCGATAGATAAAAAACATGGTGAAATATCAAAAGTTTCAAATAATCTTCATGAAAAAGTGCAAACGAAAGGGGTAAAAACGTATTTAACAGGAAGTGACTTAATAGCGGGTGATTTTCTTAAATCCTCTCAAGAGGGAGTGCAAAAGACAGAAGTTATTTCAATCATTTTCATTCTTGTAGTATTAATCCTCGTATTCCGTTCACCAGTTGTTCCAATTGTTTCTCTTCTTACAGTTGGTATATCGTATTTAGTTTCAATGGGGATTATTGCCCAGCTTGTAGATCAATTTAATTTTCCATTCTCAAACTTTACACAAGTGTTCGTAGTCGTCGTCCTGTTTGGGGTAGGAACAGATTATAACATTTTATTATATACGAGGTTTAAAGAAGAATTAAGTAAACAAGAAAATGCATTTTTAGCTACGAAAGAAACATTCAAATCAGCAGGTAAAACTGTATTATATAGCGGAATAGCGGTGCTAATTGGTTTTGCATCACTTGCTTTAGCAAGTTTTAAATTATATCAATCTACTTCAGCGGTAGCAATTGGTGTTTTAGTATTATTACTCGTATTAACGACTTTAAATCCATTTTTCATGGTGCTTTTAGGAAAAGGAATGTTTTATCCAGTTAAAACATTTAAAGGTCATGAGGATAGTCGCTTATGGGGATTCTTTGCGAAAAACTCAGTAGCAAGGCCATTTGTCGCTTTAATTATCGTATTCGTAATATCGATTCCTTTCGTATTAAAATACTCTAATACACTTAATTACAATGATTTATTTGAAGTGGATAATAAGTATGAATCCAAGATGGGTATTAACGTAATAGAGGATTATTTTCCGCCTGGTTTCTCTTCACCGAGTACATTAGTCATTCAATCTGATAAAAAGCTGGATGAAGGAACTTCTCTACAAATTTTAGACGAATTAACTGATAAAATTTCGAAAGTTAAAGGTGTGTCAGAAGTATATGCACCAACACGTCCAACTGGTGAGAAGATAAAAGAATTATATTTAAATAAGCAAGCGGGAGAATTGAATACAGGATTAGGGGATGCCGATGGTGGCATAAAGGAAATTAATGATGGATTAACAGATGCAAAAAATAAAATGGGAAGTAATGATTCAAATAGTCTTGCGAATGTTCGAAAATTAATTGATGGAACGAACGAGGCGAAAAACGGGGTATCAGCATTAGGAACAGCTTTACATCAATTATCAAATGGCATAAACGACGGTGCACAAGGAGCACAGCAAATTGAGAGTGGTTTAGCTTCAGTAAACGAAAATATAAATGTTCTATCTAATGCAACGTCGCAGCTGCATGCTGGTTATGCACAGTTAGAAAAAGGTTTAAACTCTTACGATCAATACTTCGGAAGTATTTCTCAAGCGATTGATGGTGCGAAAAAGGGATATGAACAAATTGAAATGTTAATGACCAATTTCGTTCAAACGAAACCAGAATTAGCGAATGATCCAAACATACAACAAACGATAGGGATTGCTAAAGAGGCTCAAAGAAAATTAAGCGTACTTTCAAATGAATTAAATCAATTAGCAACGCAGCACAAAACGGCGATGAGTTCATTTAAAGAAGCGAATCAATCGTTACTGAAAGTGGATAACGGCTTAAAAGAAATGAGCAATGGAGTTAATAAGTTACAAAAGGGAGCAGCCGATCTTAAAAATGGATTAAATGAAGGTTCTTCAGGTTCAAAAAAAATTGCAAATAAATCAGTTGAGTTACAATCTGGATTAACGAAAATAAACGATGGGCAGGGACAACTTTTAACGGGCCTTAAAGACCTGCAGGAAAAGATGGGCCAATTACAATCCGGTTTATCTAAAAGTACAGAAGGGCTTGGAAAAGTAAGTAATGGCCTGCATGACGCACAGAAATATTTAGGGGAGCTCAATGAATCGAAAAGCTCTGAGAAGTTTTATATTCAAAAAGAAGTGCTAGAGGAAGAAGATTTCCAAAAAGCATTGAACACGTACATGTCACAGGATAGAAAAATTGCTAAAATGACTATCATTTTAGATGTAAATCCGTATTCAAAAGAAGCGATGCCAATTATTCAAGAAATCAATAAAACAATCGATGGTACTGTAAAGGGAACGGAATTACATGATGCGAAAACAGCAATTGGCGGAACAACAGCTAGAAACGTTGATTTAAAAGAAGTAACAGGGCAAGATTTCTTACGTACAGCTACGATTATGTTGATTGGCATTGCGATTGTATTAATCGTAATTACACGCTCATTACTAAACACAATATTTATTATTGGCTCATTACTATTGGCGTACTTTGCATCACTCGGTATAAGCGAACAAATTAGTGCACATGTATTACATGTAGAGTCATTAAGCTGGAATGTTCCATTCTTTAGCTTCATTATGATTGTCGCTTTAGGAGTGGATTATAGTATTTTCGTAATGATGCGCTATAACGAGATAGAAGGGGATTCGGTAACGAAAATTGTAACTGCATCTCGTCATATAGGAGGAGTTGTATTATCAGCTGCGCTAATTTTAGGGGGGACATTTGCAGCATTAATTCCATCAGGTGTATTAACACTTATACAAGTTGCGTCAGTAGTTGGTGTTGCACTTCTTCTATTAGCTTTAATTGTGATGCCGATATTACTACCGGCGTTAATAGGGTTAACGAGTAAAATGAAGAGTTACAAAGAGAAAATAATAAATACGAAATAAGAAGAGACTGTAGGGAATGATTTCTCTACAGTTTTTTCGGTATATAATATTTCAGATGAAAATGAATCCGATATATTACAGAATGAGCAGTGAAAGGTTATATGAGAAAGAGGTCGATGATATACATACAATAGCTAGGGGAATGGACAAAAACTATCCGATTTCATTGTAGAAAGGTAATCAACCGTTGCTATTCATCCAGCTTCTACTATATAATAGCTATAGTCTACAATAATTGAGTCGTAATATGCGATTTTTTAAGACAATCGGTGAGAAAACGCTGAAATAAGCGGTATTAGTAGGAGGACACAAATGATTACAGTAAGTAACGTTAGTTTGCGTTTCGCGGATCGCAAATTATTTGAAGATGTTAACATAAAATTCACGCCAGGTAACTGCTACGGTTTAATCGGAGCAAACGGTGCTGGTAAATCTACATTCCTAAAGATTTTATCTGGAGAGATTGAACCATCAACAGGTGACATACATATTACGCCAGGTGAGCGTCTAGCAGTATTAAAACAGAATCACTTCGAATATGAAGAGTTCCCAGTATTAGAAACAGTAATTATGGGTCACACGCAACTTTACAAAGTAATGCAAGAGAAAAATGCTATTTACATGAAAGAAGACTTTAGTGATGAAGATGGAATGCGCGCTGCTGAACTTGAAGGTGAGTTCGCTGAGCTTAACGGTTGGGAAGCTGAGTCAGAAGCTGCAATTCTTCTTAAAGGTTTAGGTATTGGTGAAGACCTTCATGATAAGAAATTGTCAGAATTAACTGGGGCAGAGAAAGTAAAAGTATTACTTGCTCAAGCTTTATTCGGTCAACCTGACATTCTATTATTAGATGAGCCTACCAACCACTTGGACTTAAAAGCGATTCAATGGTTAGAAAACTTCTTAATGAACTTTGAAAACACAGTTATCGTAGTATCCCATGACCGTCACTTCTTAAATAAAGTATGTACGCACATGGCTGACCTTGATTTCGGTAAAATTCAACTTTATGTTGGTAACTATGACTTCTGGTATGAGTCAAGCCAATTAGCTTTAAAATTAACACAAGATGCTAATAAGAAAAAAGAAGAGAAAGTAAAAGAGTTACAAAACTTCATTGCACGCTTTAGTTCAAACGCTTCTAAAGCGAAACAAGCAACTTCTCGTAAAAAATTATTAGACAAAATTACATTAGATGATATTAGACCGTCATCACGTCGTTACCCATTCGTTGGCTTCACACCTGAGCGTGAAGTAGGAAATGACTTATTAACTGTTGAAGGTCTTTCTAAAACAATTGATGGTGAAAAAGTGTTAGATAATGTGTACTTCACTTTAAATAAAGGTGATAAAGTTGCATTTATCGGCCGTAACGATATTGCGATGACAACATTATTTAAAATTCTTATGGGTGAAATGGAGCCGGATAGCGGTTCATTCAAATGGGGTGTTACAACCTCTCAATCTTACTTCCCAAGAGATAACTCTAAGTACTTTGAGAACAGTGATTACAACTTAGTTGAATGGTTACGTCAATTCTCTCCACAAGATGAGTCTGAAAGCTTCTTACGTGGTTTCTTAGGCCGTATGTTATTCTCAGGTGAAGAAGTTAAGAAGAACGTTTCTGTATTATCTGGAGGCGAAAAAGTTCGTTGTATGTTATCTAAAATGATGTTAAGTGGTGCGAACGTAATCACACTTGACGATCCAACGAACCACTTAGACCTTGAGTCAATTACAGCATTAAACAACGGTTTAATTGCATTCAAAGGTACAATCTTATTCACATCTCATGACCATCAGTTCGTGCAAACAATTGCAAACCGCATTATCGAAGTAACACCAAACGGTGTAATCGATAAAGAGGCTACTTATGATGAGTTCTTAGAAAATGAGGAACTTCAAAAACAAGTAGATGCAATGTACAAAGGTCAATAATATATAATGAAAAAACTCGCTCTTTTTAGAGCGAGTTTTTTTGTCGAGAAAATGTAACATCGCTGGTCGATCAAATGAATAATTATTCAAATATAATATTAATGAACAGGAGA
>NZ_JBNLYE010000047.1:0-23224 GCF_050172095.1 Bacillus sp. GMs2/2 | reverse complement strand
GTTACAGATTACTTATATATGTTAATTCCTGATTGTATTTTAATTTCGTTTGCCTTTTTACTCATTCTCGAAAGTGTTTTTGTACAATTAGTTACTTGGACAGATAGTATAGCTGGTAGTGGTGTTATATTTATTTTGTTATATTGCATGCAAAAGATATATCCAGAAGGGCTTGGCGGAGGAGATATAAAACTACTTTCGTTACTTGGATTTATAGTAGGAGTGAAAGGAGTTTTTATCGTTTTATTTTTAGCATCTTGTTTTAGTCTTTGTTTTTTCGGGATTGGTATCGGATTAAAACGTATAGAAGTACGAAAGCCAATTCCATTTGGTCCTTTTATTAGTCTCGGGGCAATATGTTATGTATTGGCCGCATATTCAATTTAGAGAGGGAATCGAAAATGAACGTATATATGGATGATCAAAGAAGTTGCCCGTTCGGGTATGTGCCCGCAACTACAGTAGAATGTGCTTTGCAAATGGTTCGGGATTATGATGTGAATATTCTTTCTCTTGATTTTAATATGGGATGGGGAGCGAAAAATGGACTAGATTTTGTAGAAGCTTTTTGTATAGAGGGGTTATATGTAAATGAAATTCACTTTCATACGAATGATGTCATCGGTATGCACAAGATGAAACAGAGAATGGATAAGGGAAAGGAAGAAGGAGAAATTACTCCTCACCTTGTTGTTAAATACGTGGGTAGCTAAAAACTCCAAAGTAAAACTTTGGAGTTTTTAATGTTTCATATGGGCTTGTAATGGAATAATCTCTTCTTGTTGAGCTGTTGCGATTTCAGTTTCTTCCTGTTGAACTTCAGGCGTTTTCTTTGTTAAGTAGTGGTATACCATACCGACAAATACTGATCCGCCAATAATGTTACCGATTGTAACAGGAATTAAGTTATGAATAGCACCTGAAAAAGAAATTGTCTCAGGATGCGGTGAAACTAAAGATAAAGCAAAGAGTGATAAGTTTGCAATACTATGTTCGTAACCAGATAAGAAGAATGTGAAAACAAGTAGCATCATGACCATTATTTTTGCTGTGTCACCTTTAACCTGAGAAGGTAAGAAGCAAGCAAGACATACGAGCCAGTTACATAAAATGGCTTTAAAGAATAACTGCATTGTAGGTGTATTCATCTTTCCTTCAACGACTTTACTCATTAAGTGACCGTGATCAATTGCTTCAAAAATTCCAGTTGCGTAAAATAGTAAGGCAAAGAATAATGCGCCGGCTAAGTTACCTGCATAACAAGCAACCCAGTTACGAAGTGTATCAGAAATCGTTGTTTCTTTTCTTAAAGTTGCGACAGTAAAGTACATTGTGTTCCCAGTAAACAATTCAGCACCGCCATATATAATAAGTACGAGAGCAATCCCGAAAAACATAGAAGCGGCTAAATAAGTTGCTGGTGAATCTGCAATGTGAAAAAAGTTACCTAATTTAAAACATAGTACAATAATAAAACCGATATAAATACCAGCAAGTGCAGCACGAATGAAATATTGCATTGGGTTTGTATCTAGTATTTTCTTTTTGCTTTTAGCCAGTTTGACAACATAATCTAGTCCTTGTTCTAGCATGAGTAATACGCTCCTTTAGTAAATCTTCTATAAATACTCCTTATATGAATAAAGTACATGGAATTGTTCTTACTTTCAATGAGTTTGTGCAATGTTTCACAAAAAGGACATACATACATTAAGAAAACGTTTACAAAAGATAGTATAATGGAATTTTTTCTGGACATTGCGAGGAAGAAAGGAAAAAGAAAAAGCGCTGTAATTACAGCGCTTTTTCGTCTAAATTCTTTTCCACTTTTACTTCTACTTCTTTTGAGAAGAACCAACCACCAACTGCGATTCCGACTAATACAATCCAGAATGTAAGCTTCCACGGAGTGGATTCTGGGAATGAATGTGGAATTACATTTAATGCAGGGTGTGCTAATGTATAAACTGCTAGCTTCACACCAACCCAACCTACAATTAAAAATGCTGCAGTTTCAAGCCCTGGTTTACGTTTTAAGATTTGTACGAAAGCAGTTGCTGCAAATCGCATAATGATTAATCCGATAAGTCCACCTACAAAGATAACAACGAATTGCCCAGTATCAAGACTACCAATTGTACCGAGTCCTGTTTTTGGTAAAGTCATTGCTAGTGCAACAGCAGCTAAAATTGAATCAACTGCGAAGGCGATATCAGCAACCTCAACTTTAAATACAGTCCACCAAAAGTTCTCTTGTTTTTTCTTTGCTTCTTTTTCTTCTGTTTCTTCATCTGTATTCTTTTTAACATATGTTTTAAATAAGTGATTACCAGCGATAAACATAAGGTAGATGGCACCGATTGCTTGCACTTGCCATACATCGACTAAGAACGAAATCATAAATAACGATCCAAATCGGAAAACGAATGCCCCCGCTAATCCGTAAAATAGTGCTTTCTTTCGTTTTTCTTCTGGTAAATGTTTTACCATAATTGCAAGAACAAGAGCGTTATCAGCCGCTAAAATCCCTTCAAGTGCAATTAGGATGAGTAATACCCAACCATACTCCAATAATAATGATACATCCATGTACATTCTCCTCTCATCTCTATAACTTCTAAATAAGTGAAGAATTTCCCCACTATTTAGTTTCCCCATACTCCTGCCTATTAACTTTGGAAGAATCTGGAAATGAATGCAAAAAAGACCTCTGCCGTTAATAGGCAAAGGTCTTGCTAGACATATGTAATAAAAATGCCAACAAAGCCGGAAGAACTAAGTTCTACGTAATGACGACTTTGTTTCCAAGATATATTCTTGGACGCTACTCCCCTTTGGAGATATGTTATTGTATTCTCATTATATGGATAATTTATACGGTTGTCAACCTGTTAAAATATCTTCATTCGGATATTTTATTTTTCGGTTCTTTTTACGAGCAAATGAAAATGCCAATGTTAAAGGACCCATTTTCCCAAAAAACATCATAAAAATAATAATCGTTTTTCCAATTATAGTTAAGTGGGGTGTTAAGTTCATACTGAGGCCAACAGTCCCAAATGCTGAAAATACTTCGAAAGCACTCATCAATAGAGGAACTCGTTCAGTAATACTCAAAATTAAAATAGCAAAAAAGATAAATGAAATAGAAATAATAGTAATGGTTAATGATTTGACAATGAGAGTATCTTTAATGGATTTTTTAAATACGATAATATCTTCTTGTTCTTGTAAAAATTTAAATACACCAAAAAATATGATTAAAAATGTTGTTAACTTAATCCCCCCACCCGTTGAAGCACTACCAGCACCAATAAACATAAGTAGCATCATTAATAGCAGGGAAGGTTTTGACAATGTAGAAATATCAACTGTATTAAACCCGGCAGTTCGCGTTGAAATTGCTTGGAAATAAGAGGCCATTCCTTCTTCAAATGAGGTAAAACCTCTCATAGAAAGAGAGTTATGGAACTCGAATATAAAAATAAAAAGGGTAGCAATAATGTTGATGATTAGAGTAGAAGAGAGCATAAGTTTTGAATGTAGTGTAAGGTTTTTAAAGTTTTTCTTTCTTTTTATGTCTACGATCACTGTAAAACCAATTCCACCTAAAATGATGAGAGAGGAAATGACGAAATTGACAATAATGCTATGAGAATGGGACATTAAATTATCGCTCCACACAGAAAAACCAGCATTGTTAAAGGCTGAGATTGAATGGAAAAAACTATAATAGATCCCTTTGGTAACCCCGTATTTTGGTACCCATTCAAAAGAAAGAATTAAAGTAGCGATACATTCGACTGTAAAAGAGAATAAAAATAATGCTTTGGCAAGACGGATGACGCCGCCTATATTCGTTTGATTTAATGCTTGTTGTAATAAAATACGGTTTTGAAGACCGATTTTTCTGCCGAGCATAATCGCAATTAAGACAGCAAAGCTCATAATACCAAGTCCGCCAACTTGTATAAGCGTTAAAATGACACATTGTCCAAACAAAGTAAATACTTTTCCAGTGTCCACAACACCAAGCCCTGTAACCGTACAGGCAGAAACTGTTGTAAATAAAGCATCGAGCCATGAAATAGACGTTGTTGTAGCGATTGGAAGCTTTAATAAGCATGTACCTATAATTGATAACATGATAAAAGACAAAGTAAGAACGCGGGGAGGACTCATACGAATGTTAATCCGTTTCATGTTATATATCGTTCCTTTCTGTTTGCTCTTACTAGTATGTGAAAAAGTCCGATTATGTATGTGAAAAATAGAAAGAGGCAGAGAATATCTGCCTCTAAGCCATATGTTATATTATTATCCGCGTAATTGTTGTTGAGCTAAAGAAACAAGACGTTTTGTTACTTCACCGCCAACTGATCCGTTAGAACGAGATGCTGTATTAGACCCTAAGCTTACGCCGAATTCTTGTGCAATTTCATATTTAAATTGATCAAGTGCTTGTTCAGCACCTGGAACTAGTAATTTGTTTGTTTTTGCCATGATGATACACATCCTTATGAGTAATCCAGTCCAGATAAGTACTTATCTGAATTGGTACTGTTATTTTATGTGGAACCGGCGTGCTCATACGCGGAAGTAATCGGTGTGATTAGAAGTTATTGGATAGAAAAAAGAGTAGCAAATTTGCTACTCTTTTTTTAGTATTGTCGCTGTACCTTCCACGACAATATCATCCGATTGATTATATATATTTGTTTGCAACGTAATGATTTTTTTATCGTCACGCTTCTTAATAACCTCTGCCACAACGCGAAGTGTATCACCGATTTTGACAGGGGCACGGAATGAAACATTTTGGGATAAATAAATCGTATTTTTGCCTGGGAGTTTCGTTCCAAGGATGGTAGAAATAAAACTCGAAACGAGCATACCATGGGCAATGCGTTCTTTAAACATTGTCGTTTTTGCAAAAGAGTCTAAAATGTGAATAGGATTCACATCCCCAGTCAATTTTGCAAAATTGATAACATCTTCATCTGTAATTGTTTTTGTAAGGGATGCTTGATCACCGACTTGAATCTCATCATAACGAAGCTCCGGGACGGTTTGTGCTTCTTGGAATGGATTCATTTTGTCCTCCTTCTTTTCCATATCGAAAAATGCCAGCCATCTTGATGTAGTAGGAGGAAGAAAGAGTTTTGTTTGTGCTGCAGTTAGCTCCCACATTTTTCTTACTTGATGGAAGTAAATAGATTTTTTGAGTTTTCCTCGAACTTTTTTGCGAGTTCCAACTGTTTTGACTTGAACTCTTCCAAAAAACCCTCTAACTGTTTTTGAGCCTCTTCACGTTGTAATTGTTGTTGCTCAATAAATTGTTTTGTTGTTTCTTCAAATTGACCGCTTGTTTGTGTAAGAATTGACAAAGATGTTTTTGTAGGAGAAACAGTAAGTTGATGCATATGAGCAGAAAGTTCCTTCCATTTGTCCTGCCACTCGTTAATTTGATCATTTAAGGAGTTTCCAGTTAATTGTTTCACGTAATCTGTATATTGGTTGTTGAACTGAGCAGTGAGTTGTTGTAGTTCTTTTTCTAGTTCATCTACTCCTGATGTTAATTTATGCAAAGCGTCTTGTTGTTGTTTTAATGTTTCTAAAGTAAGCTGCTCTAATTGTTTCCCAGCTGAAGAGAAAAGGGAAAGTGATTGAGACCAGTTTTTCCAAAATGCATCGACTAATTCGTATGGTTTAGTTTCCATTGTTTGACCCCCAAATGTTTTTTTGCATATTGTGAACGCAGATTACTCTGCTGTACCACCAGGTGAAGATGAAGAATCCTTTTCATCCTTTTCTGGAGAAGTAGAAAATGGAAAGAATGCATTGGTGTATAACGTGAAAAACGTTCGCAACATATTTTGATAATGTTCAAAAGAAGTCGCACATGTTGTTAAATATTGCTCTCCATATTCAGTTAAAGAATAAATTCTTTTTGCCGGCCCTCCATCGCTTGTATCCCAAGTAGAAGAAATAAGGTTTTCTTTTTCTAATTTGCGTAGTGTTCTATAAACATTACCTTGGTCAACAGAAGAAAAGCCGATATCCATTAGCATTTGAATAAGTTTGTAACCATGAAGACTCCAGTCTTTTAGACAGAGAAGTAAGAAGGGAACTAAGAAGTTTTTTGGCATGGAGTTTGGTTGCTTCGCTTGGTTGCTCTCCAAACTTTCGCGTTGTTCTGGTTCATTTTGTAGCATGATTGTGCATCACCTCATGAATCAGTTAGATGGAATTTTTTGCTTATAAGTGCAATTTACACCTATCTGTTTTTAAAGTCAACACATTTGTTAGAAAATAGAAAAAAATAAAATATAGACTTGAAGTTTTATTCAGAATATTAGAAAATAGTGAATAGGTTGAATTGTTTCAAAAACGAAAAAGGGAGTGTAGGTAAAGTGATTGATCAAAAATTCGATCCACTACAAGCATGGAAAAATGCTTATGAACAAACCGAAACATTTTGGGGAAAAGCGCTCAATGAAACAATTAAAACAGAAGAATATTCTGCTTGGATGGGCAGCGTTCTAGATTTGAATTTGTTTTATCAAAAAGCATTAAATGATACGACAAAAAACTATTTAGAACAAGTAAATGTGCCGACGAAAGAGGATATCGCAAGAGTAGCTACGCTAGTTATTAACTTAGAAAATAAAGTAGATAACATTGAGGAGTTTCTAGAGGAGAAAGTCGATTCTTTAGGACAAGCTCCTACATTAAAGCGTGATGTGACGAAAGTGAAACAAGATATTCGTACGCTTGAAACAAAAGTAGATCAAATTTTAGAATTGCTAGAAAAGCAAAATGCAGTACTAGCTAAACTACAAGTACCTGTAAAAGAAGAGGTAAAGCCTGCGAATAAGCCAGAAAATAAAAAATGATAAAAGCGCTTGTTTATAACAGATAAAAGAGAGAGGGAGAATCTCTTTTCACGTATAAACAGCGAAACATAATTATATATGGACTCTATAGTATGAGTACCAAAATGATTCATAACAATCGTTCACAAATTCATTTAAGGGGGAAAAGAAATGGTTCAATTAAATGGAAAAGTAGCAATCGTAACAGGTGGAGCAAAAGGAATTGGAAAAGCAATTACAGTAGCATTAGCACAAGAGGGAGCAAAAGTAGTTATTAACTATAATAGCAGTAAAGAAGCAGCTGAAAATTTAGTAAATGAATTAGGAAAAGACGGACATGATGTTTATGCAGTGCAAGCGGATGTTTCTAAAGTAGAAGATGCAAACCGACTTGTAGAAGAAGCTGTGAATCATTTTGGTAAAGTTGATATTCTTGTTAATAATGCTGGTATTACAAGAGATCGTACATTCAAAAAGTTAAATCGTGAAGATTGGGAGCGCGTAATTGACGTGAATTTAAGCAGCGTATTTAATACGACAAGCGCTGTTCTTCCATACATAACAGAAGCGGAAGAAGGAAGAATTATTAGCATTTCTTCTATTATTGGTCAAGCAGGTGGATTTGGCCAAACAAACTACTCAGCAGCAAAAGCGGGTATGTTAGGATTTACAAAATCATTAGCGTTAGAACTTGCAAAAACAAATGTCACTGTAAACGCTATTTGCCCAGGATTTATTGATACTGAAATGGTAGCAGAAGTACCAGAAGAAGTACGTCAAAAAATCGTTGCAAAAATCCCGAAAAAACGTTTTGGTCAAGCCGATGAAATTGCAAAAGGTGTAGTATACCTATGCCGTGACGGTGCGTATATCACAGGTCAACAATTAAACATTAACGGCGGATTATATATGTAATGAAGTAAGAAAAAAGTGCATATCCATAGCAGGAATGCACTTCTTTTTTTAAGAAGGAAATCGACCAAAAAGGAGATAGAAAAATGACTACATTCGCAACAGAATGGGAAAAGCAATTAGAGCTATACCCAGAAGAGTACCGAAAAGCATACCGCCGAGTGAAAAGGGCGAGTGAAATTTTATTACGTGAACCAGAGCCGCAAGTAGGGTTAACGCCGAAAGAGGTTATTTGGACGAAGAATAAGACGAAGCTTTATCGCTACATTCCAAAACAAGAAAAAACACAAAGAGTTCCAATTCTGTTAATATATGCTCTTATTAATAAACCATATATTATGGATTTAACTCCTGGAAATAGTTTAGTGGAATATCTAGTGGATCGTGGTTTTGATGTGTATATGCTTGATTGGGGCACATTTGGTTTAGAAGATAGTCATTTGAAATTTGATGATTTTGTGTTTGATTATATTGCAAAAGCAGTAAAAAAAGTAATGCGAACTGCAAAATCGGACGAGATTTCTTTACTTGGTTATTGCATGGGTGGAACGCTAACTTCTATTTATGCAGCACTTCATCCGCACATGCCAATTCGTAATTTAATTTTCATGACAAGTCCTTTTGATTTCTCTGAAACAGGATTGTATGGCCCTTTATTAGATGAGAAATACTTCAATTTAGATAAAGCGGTTGATACATTTGGAAATATTCCGCCAGAAATGATTGATTTCGGAAACAAAATGTTAAAGCCAATTACGAACTTTGTTGGTCCATATGTTGCTTTAGTAGATCGTTCAGAGAATGAGCGCTTCGTCGAAAGCTGGAGATTGGTTCAAAAGTGGGTTGGTGATGGTATTCCGTTCCCAGGTGAATCATACAGACAGTGGATTCGTGATTTTTATCAAAATAATAAGTTGGTTAAGGGTGAACTCGTTATTCGCGGACAAAAGGTAGACCTTGCAAATATTAAGGCGAATGTCTTAAATATTTCCGGGAAACGTGATCATATCGCTTTGCCATGTCAAGTAGAAGCATTACTAGACCATATTTCTAGCACAGATAAACAATATGTATGTTTACCAACAGGGCATATGTCTATCGTTTACGGTGGAACAGCTGTAAAACAAACATATCCGACGATTGGAAATTGGCTTGAAGAGCGTTCTAATTAAAAATAAAAAAATCCAACTAGCCTATGTTAGTTGGATTTTTTTATGAAAAATAACAAAACATAGAAAGGAGAAATTTATATTTTAGGAGTATAATTATGAAACTTATGATGGGTAAGTTGTTTTGGAATACAGGAGTTTCTGTACCTTGTTATCCACTGTTAGAAAATGATATGATATGTGATGTGCTCGTAGTTGGAAGCGGCGAAGCCGGTGCTCATATAGCGCATTCGTTAGCGAAAATTGGCATGAGTGTTACACTTATTGAAAAAAGAGCAATTGTGTGTGGTAGCACAGCTGCTAATACAGGTTTACTACAATTTCTTCATGATAAATCGTTAACCTCTCTTATCCATACATTTGGTAAAGAAAAAGGGGTACGAGCATATAAGCTTTGTTATGAAGCGCTAAGAACAATGGAAGAGGTTATACCGACTCTTGATATTAATCCCCATTTTATTCCGCGAAATAGTTTATATTATGCAAGTAAAAGTGAGGATGTCTCATTTTTACAAGAGGAATATAATACGTTACAGAATTATGGATTTCCAGTTGAATATTTTACAGAAGCTGATATTAAGAAACGTTATTCTTTTGCAAAACAAGCAGCGTTATATACGCAAGGTGATGCTGAGGTGAATCCGTATTTACTAGCGTATAGTTTTTTGCATAAAGCAAACCAAATGGGAGCTAATATATATGAACATACAGAGGCAATACATATAAAAAAACGCAAAAATGATTTAATTTGTTACACGAAAACAGGAAATCAAATTGTAGCAAAGAATATTATTATGGCGACAGGTTATGAGGCGCTTTTTGGAAAGAAAGAAAAAAATACAACAGTAGACACCTCTTATGCAATTGTAACAAATGAAATAGATCAATTTGAAGGCTGGCATGAGCGATCGTTAATTTGGGAAACGGCACGGCCCTACTTATATTTTCGAACGTATCGAAACCGCATTATTGTAGGCGGATTAGATGAAGCGCTACAAATTCAAACAATTGGTGATACGAAATTATTGCATAAGCGTGATATCCTTATTAATATTGTAAAAGAGATGTTCCCGCAGTATAAAAATATACAGGCAGACTACTATTGGGCAGCCGCATTTGGTGGTACTCATGATGGTCTCCCCATTTTAAAAGAAGACGAAAAGATACATAATTTGTTTTATGCATTGCCGTATGGAGGTAATGGAACTGTATATGGAATGGTCTTTGCCAAATTATTTGAGCAGTTATTTACAAATAAAGAAAGTAAAGATTTTTCTTTATTTAATCGATAGAAAAAAGGTAGCGAAGTGATGGAATGAGAGATATAAAAAAGTTTTTACAAAAATTACGTCCTGTACAACTCATCGTTTTGTTTTATTTATTAGCGGTAGTTGTATCGGTGATATTGCTTAGTTTACCGTTTGTTACGAAGCCTGGTGTGAAATGGACATTTATAGATGCGCTTTTTACATCGGTTAGTGCGGTAAGTGTTACGGGACTGTCTGTTATTACGATTTCAGATACGTTTACTACAGCAGGAATTATTGTTTTAGCTCTTATTTTACAATTAGGCGGCTTAGGAATTATGGCGCTTGGGACATTTGTTTGGATCATTACGGGGAAAAAGATTGGTTTGCAAAGAAGAAGATTAATTATGGCAGACCATAATCAAGGAAATTTATCGGGTCTCGTAGAATTGATGCGTTCTATTTTAATTGTAATTATTTCAATAGAACTTATTGGAGCAATCTTATTGGGGACAAGATTTTTACTTTACTTTCCGACTTGGCAAGAAGCTTATTTTCACGGTTTCTTTGCAGCTGTTAGTGCGACTACGAACGGCGGATTTGATTTAACAGGACAATCATTAATTCCTTATAAAAAAGATTATATTGTTCAAATGATTCATATGTTACTAATTATTTTAGGAGCGATTGGTTTCCCTGTGCTAATGGAAGTGAAACAATTCCTTAGTAAAAGGAGACAACAATTATTCCGTTTTTCATTATTTACAAAATTGACGACAACAACATTTTTTGCACTCGTTGTTGTGGGTACAATTATGATTTTTTTACTGGAGAGAAATCATTTTTTAGTAGGAAAGTCATGGCATGAAACTGTATTTTATACATTATTCCAATCTGTGACGACGCGAAGTGGTGGACTTGCAACAATGGATATACGTGAATTATCACAACCGACGCTTTTATTTATGAGTATATTAATGTTTATAGGGGCATCTCCAAGTTCGGTTGGGGGCGGAATACGTACAACTACATTTGCTGTTAGTATATTGTCACTATACACCTTTGCAAGGGGCGGTAGAACAGTTAGAGTCTTCAAACGTCAGCTACATGAAGAGGATGTACTGAAAGCATCTGTCGTTATGACGATGGGGATTTTGTTATGTGCTACTGCGCTATTCATTTTATCTATTACGGAAAATGTACCGCTTATGAGCTTAATTGTTGAAGTTTGTTCTGCTTTCGGAACGACGGGACTATCAACAGGTGTCACGCCTGATTTAACAACTGTTGGGAAACTTGTACTTATTGTGCTTATGTTTATCGGACGCGTTGGTATTTTAACATTTATTTTAGCTAGTGGTGGAAGGGAACAACCACCTCGCTATAAATACCCGAAAGAGCGGATTATTATTGGATAGTATGAAACCATTCTACCTACGTTAGGTAGAATGGTTTTTTAGTCGTTAATTCCAAATTGTGGATGCATGAAAGCTTCATCTTTATTATCCGCTTCGTTTTTTAGCAACTCTTGATTTTCTTCTGAAATCCACCCAATATCATTTGTAGGATGGATCCACTCATCGCCAGCCATAATGGCAGGATCTACTTCATCACTCCAATTGTTAAGCGGACTGTTCTCGGAATTATATTTACTGTCTCCAATTACAACATTATATTGATTCACAAAAGGTTGTTGCATCGTTTTTCCTGTTCCTTTAAAAGATGGAAAATTCATTTGATGCGGGAGCGTTTCGTCTAAAATGGGTGATTGAATCTTTTCTTTTTTCTTCAAAATTATCGCTCCTTTTTATAATGATTTCTTCATATGTAGTATTTCCATCTAACGCCTCTTATGTACTTGTTAACACTTGCCAGTAATAATTATTTTAAGTTGTTTCAAACTAGAGTAGAAAGTGATTTCTTGAGAGCAGGTGAATGTATTGGTAAAAAGAAAAGTGAAACAAAATGCGGCAATCAATAATAATAAAACTCCGAAAGAAAGCTTACCAGATGCAGAATTTGCATTAGAGTATGAAGGAGAAAATAGCGCAAAGTATGCGAATCGTAATTCAAAAAAAGGGAAACAAAAATGAGGCGTTTTTTACAAACGCCTCATTTTTTTGTGGGATTATAAAGGTTTTTTTAATTATTTGTAAATTTAGTGTTTTCTATTAGCAGAAAAATGCGAAAAAACATAGAAGTAGCAACGTATTACACAAAAACAAACAACAAACAAAAGATTAATGTTGGTTTAATACTGCTTTTACACTAGTTGTTTATATTTGAGTTGTACATAAGATTTGTAAAAGGAGAGAGAAACAGTGAAAAAAACAATCTTTAAAGCTGTAGCGACTGGAATGGTATTTTCGTTATTAATGGGGTGTGGTGCAAAGAAGGAAGAAAGTGCTGGAGCGAAAGTGAAAGATGACAAATTATCTGGATCATTAACTGTTTACACAGCAATTGAAGAAGAGCTTGTACCAATTTATCTTGATTCCTTTAAAAAGAAATATCCTGATGTGAAATTGAACATTGTACGTGATTCAACAGGAGTTATTACTGCGAAATTGCTAGCTGAAGGGAAAAATACACAAGCAGATGTTGTATGGGGAACTGCGGCATCAAGTCTATTAGCTTTAGATAAAAAAGATATGTTAAAAGGATACTCTCCAAAAGGAGCAGATCGTGTTCTTCCACAATTTAAAGATGATAAGCAACCTGAAAAATGGGTAGGAAATACTGCATTTATGACGGGGATTGCTGTAAATAAAGAAGAGTTAAAGAAGAAAAATTTACCGATGCCAGAATCATATGAAGATTTAACGAAACCAGAGTATAAAGGAACACTTGTTATGCCACATCCAGCATCATCTGGAACAGGATTTTTAACAGTTTCTGCATGGCTACAAATCATGGGTGAAGATAAAGGCTGGGATTACATGAAGAAACTTCATGATAATATGGCAAGTTATACGCATTCAGGATCAAAACCAGCGAAATTAGCAGGAGCGGGTGAATATCCAGTTGGCGTATCAATGGTTTATAGTGCTTTGAAAGAGAAACAAAAAGGTGCACCAGTTGAAGTTGTATTGCCGAAAGAAGGATTAGGTTGGGAAGTAGAAGCGAACGCACTTATTAAAAAAGATAATGCAAAAAATGAAAAATTAGCGCAAGCATTTTTAGATTGGGCGATTACTGATGATGTAATGAAGTTATACTTCGAGAAAAATGGATTTGCGACAATTAAAAATGATTATAAACTTCCAGATGGATTCCCTAAAGATGTAACAGAAAAGTTATACAAAAAGAATGACTTTAAGTGGGCAGCAGAAAATCGTGACAAAATTTTAGAAAAATGGGAAAAAGAGTTTGGCCAAAAAGCAGAACCGAAAAAGTAAGTGAGTGGGAGAGAGAAAAAATGAGCGAATATTTATCAATTCAACACATTCAAAAACAGTTTGATGCATTTACAGCGTTAAAAGATATTTCTTTTACTGTGAACAAAAATGAGTTTGTATGTTTATTAGGCCCAAGTGGTTGTGGGAAAACGACATTGCTTCGAATTTTAGCAGGGCTAGAAGAGGCAACAACAGGTAGTATAGCTGTGAATGGAAAAGATATTACAGCATTACCTCCTGGAAAGAGAAACTTCGGAATGGTGTTTCAATCGTATGCATTATTTCCGAATTTAACAGCACTTGAAAATATTGAATACGGCTTAAAGACAAAAAAATATGGAAAAGTAGAAGTAAAAGAGAAAGCGCTAGAGGCGTTAAAACTTGTAGATTTGCTGAATGTAAAAGATAAATATCCTGCTCAAATGTCTGGTGGACAACAGCAGCGAGTGGCACTTGCACGTGCGCTCGCTCTGTCTCCAGATATTTTGTTACTCGATGAGCCGTTATCTGCTTTAGATGCGAAAGTACGTGAAAAGTTACGTAGAGAAATGCGTGATTTGCAAGAGAAAGTAGGAGTAACAACTATTATGGTCACGCATGATCAAGAAGAGGCATTAACGATGGCTGATAAAATTGTTGTAATGAATCATGCGGAAATTATGCAGATCGGAACACCAGAGGAGATTTATCAAAGACCAGCCAATCCGTTTGTGGCAGATTTTATTGGTTCTATTAATTTCTTTTCGAAAAATAACGAAGAGCATGCAATTCGTCCTGAACATGTAACAATTGTACAAAAGGACGGTATTAAAACAGTTGTGGAAAGTATGGAATTTCGTGGATCTGTATATCGAACGGAAGTGCGAGTCGTAGAAGAAAACACACACCTTTATAATGAGAAAATTGTAGTGGATATATTAGCATCAGAAGTAGAAGTAGCTGATATTAGAAAAGGAAAGCCGATTCAAATCTCTTTCTCAGAAAATCATATGTTGTCATATGGAAAGAAGGTCATTGTATAGATGGAGATGTTAGAAAACTACAAGGTAGAAAGTGCGAAAAAAAAGATTAAGAGAAGTATAGGGAAAGAGGAATGGATCCAAAGGCTTGTAATTATCGGTATGATTCTTTCCTTCCTTGTCATACTTGTATTACCACTATTACAACTATTTACACAAGCTTTTTATAATAAAGATGGAGTTTTCATTGGTTTAGCGAATTTCAGTAAATATTTTACAACACCAACTTTAGTTCAGTCTTTACAAAATACGGTATGGATTTCGGGCGCAACAACAATTATTTCAGTTTCAATTGCATTCGTTTACGCATATGCAATTGCCCGTACGAATGTTTTTGGAAAGCGTGTATTTCAGTATGTAGCGTTATTACCATTGTTTGCACCAACGATGATGCACGGTATAGCACTTACATATTTATTTGGTAATCAAGGGCTAGTAACGAAAGGAATGTTTGGGTTATTTGAAGGTATACAAATCCCTTTATATGGACCAGTAGGAATTGTAATAGCTGAAGTTATGTATACATTTCCGCAAGCCTTTCTCATATTACTAATTGCCTTTCAAGGATCCGATTATCGTTTATATGAAGCTTCTAATATGCTAGGGGCGAGTAAAACAAAACAATTTTTCACGGTTACTTTACCTAGTGTAAAGTACGGATTAATTAGTGCAATGTTTGTTGTGTTTACACTTAGTTTCACTGATTTTGGGGCACCAAAAATTGTTGGTGGACAATATAATGTGCTTGCTACTGACGTATACAAACAAGTAATTGGACAGCAAAATATGTCGATGGGTGCAACAGTTGGAATGATTTTATTAATCCCAGCTATATTCGCATTTGCAGTTGATCGTATTACGCAAAGAAAGCAGGCGAATTTCTTATCTTCAAAAGCAGTACCATACAGAATAATAGCTAATAAGAAAAGAGATGTCATCTCATTCATATACTGTAGTGTGATTACATTTATGATCATTCTGTTATTTGTGGCAGTTGGTATTGCTGCAAGTGTGAAAGTATGGCCATATAATATGAGTTTTACATTTGAGCATTTTAATTTTTCGAGTTTAACAGGAGATGGACTTGAAGCATTTAAAAATAGCGTAATTGTTTCAGCAGTTACAGCAGTTATTGGGGCGATTTTAACATTTGTATTTGCATATGCAATTGAGAAAATAGACCAGCTACAATTCTTCCGAAAAACAGGTTACTTTTTCTCTATCGTTCCTTTAGCCATACCAGGTTTAGTACTCGGATTAGGATATGTCTTTTTCTTTAGTCAACCAACGATTCAAATTTTGGGACTATCAGTAACGAACCCGTTTCATTCTTTATACGGAACAATCGCTGTGTTAGTACTAGTAAATATCATTCATTTTTATTCTGTAACATTTGTCACGGCAACGACTGCTTTAAAGAAATTAGATCGAGAGTTTGAGCTTGTTTCGCAGTCGATGGGTATTCCGTTTTATAAAACATTCTTTAGAGTAACGGTACCAATGTGTTTACCAGCAATTTTAGAAATGGTAATGTACTACTTCGTAAATTCAATGGTAACTGTATCGGCAGTTGTATTCCTATATGCAGCTGATTTTAAACTAGCTGCCGTATCAATCGTAAATATGGATGATGCAGGAAATGTGGCGCCAGCAGCTGCAATGAGTGTGCTTATTGTTGTTACAAATATTGTAGTAAGAGTTGTATATGAATGGGGAACGAAAGCACTTCGTAACCGAACTTCACAATGGCAAAAAAGATAAGTAAGAAAGGTGATGGACAGAATGAAAATTGAAGCAGTTATTTTTGATTGGGCAGGGACAACAGTTGATTACGGATGTTTTGCACCACTAGAAGTATTCATGGAGATTTTTCATAAACGGGGTGTAGCAATTACAGCAGAAGAAGCTCGTAAGCCAATGGGGTTATTAAAAATAGATCATGTAAGGGCACTTACTGAGATGCCTCGTATTGCGAGTGAGTGGAATTGTGTTTTCCAACAATTACCAACAGAAGCAGACATTCAGGAGATGTATGAAGAATTTGAAGAGATTCTCTTCGCTATTTTACCACGCTATGCTTCGCCGATTAATGGAGTAAAAGAAGTGATTGCTTCTTTACGTGAAAGAGGAATTAAAATTGGTTCAACGACTGGTTATACGAGAGAAATGATGGATATTGTAGCAAAGGAAGCAGCGTTACAAGGATATAAACCTGATTTTCTTGTTACGCCAGATGATGTTCCAGCAGGCCGTCCATATCCATGGATGTGCTATAAAAATGCAATGGAACTTGGTGTGTATCCGATGAACCATATGATAAAAGTTGGGGACACAGTATCAGATATGAAAGAAGGTAGAAATGCTGGAATGTGGACAGTTGGTGTAATTCTTGGCAGTAGCGAGCTCGGTTTAACGGAAGAGGAAGTGGAGAATATGGATTCGGTAGAACTTCGTGAAAAAATAGAAGTAGTTCGCAATCGTTTCGTTGAAAATGGGGCGCACTTTACGATAGAAACGATGCAGGAACTCGAAAGCGTAATGGAACATATCGAGAAACAAGAACTTATTATTTCATAAAAGGGGAATAGGATCATGACTGAAAATCACTACTTATTATTAACACCAGGACCATTAACGACAACAAAATCAGTAAAAGAAGTTATGCTATACGATTGGTGTACGTGGGATGATGAATATAATACGATGGTGCAAGAAGTAAGAGCTAAACTTGTATCGTTAGCGACGAAGGAAGAAGAGAAATATACAACAGTGTTAATGCAAGGAAGCGGTACGTTTTCAGTTGAAGCAGTAATTGGTTCTGTTATTCCGGCAAATGGGAAGATTCTCGTTTGTACAAATGGTGCGTACGGTAAGCGCATTGTGCAAATGGCAGAGATGTTACAGATTGATGTAGTGGTCAGTCAAACAGAAGAGTGGGAACCTACTAATATTGTAGAAGTAGAGAAGTTATTGCAAGAAGATAAAGAGATTACGCATATTGCAGTTGTTCATTGCGAAACGACGACAGGCATTATAAATCCAATTGTAGATGTATGTAAATTAGGAAAACAGTATGGAAAGGTTACAATTGTTGATGCGATGAGTAGTTTCGGCGGGATTGAAATAGACATTGCTGATTTACAAATTGATTTTTTAATTAGTAGTGCGAATAAGTGTATTCAAGGGGTTCCTGGATTCGGATTTGTAATCGCAAAACGTGATGAATTATTGAAGTGTAAAGGGCAAGGACGCTCTTTATCTCTTGATTTATATGATCAATGGGAAACGATGGAAAAACAAAATGGGAAATGGCGTTTTACTTCACCTACACATGTTGTACATGCTTTTTATCAAGCACTACTTGAACTAGAAAAAGAGGGAGGAGTAAGAGCGCGTTACAATCGATATTACAACAATCAAAAACTACTAGTAAATAGAATGGGAGAAATCGGATTTAAGCCACTAGTAGATGAGGAATACCAATCTCCTATTATTACATCTTTCATTTATCCAAAAGAGGGATTCGAGTTTCAACAGTTATATAACGAATTAAAGCGTTATGGATTTGTTATTTACCCTGGGAAAATTTCGAAAGTAGATACGTTCCGCATTGGAAATATCGGTGATGTACATGAACAAGATATTAATCGCTTAGTTGATAGTATTGCTAAAGGAGCTGTTATTGGGTGAAAGTGTTTTGCTTAGGTGGAGCAGGTAAAATTTGTCGCGAAGCTATTTTGGATTTAGTTCAATTTTCATCTTTTGAGACAATTACAGTAGCTGATTTTAACGAGGTAGAGGGCCGTAAAGTAGTAGAATGGCTCAACGACCCTCGTGTTGATTTTGTAAAAGTAGATGTAACGGATCACGAGGATACGGTTGCAAAAATGATTGGTTATGACATTGTAATGGACGGTACGACGATAAAGTTAAACAGATTGTCGACCCGCTGTATTGCAGAAGCAGGATGTCACGGTGTGAACTTAAATGGATTTGGTGAAGAAAATGAATCGCATGCTATATTTGTTGAAAATGAAAAGATATGTTTACCTGGATTTGGCATGACGCCGGGTGTAACGCAAATGATGGCAATGCATGCAGCAAATCAATTGGATACTGTAGAGTCTGTCCGTGTAAGTCACGGTTCGTATCGTCCGATTGCTTTTTCTGCATCAATTACAGAGACAACGACATATGAATATGATCCATATTTACCATCGCGTACAGTGTATGAAGATGGTGAATTTAAGCAAGTACCTCCGTTTGCGCGTCCGAGAGAAATAGAATTGCCAGAGCCTTATGGTAAGGCAACGCAGTATATCATTCCGCATTCTGAAACGATTACGCTAGCAAAGGCATTAGAAAATAAAGGTGTCAAACTGATAGAGACGAGAGGAACTTGGCCACAGCAAAATATGCAACTTGTACGTGCTTTATATGATTACGGCATATTGCGTAATGATCAGATTGAAATAAACGGGAAAGAAATAGGCATTATGGATTGTATTTCACAGTATTTATTGCAATCGAAAGAAGGGCAAGAAACAGAGCTTTATGGTTATGCACTTCATGTAGAAGTAATAGGTATGAAAAATAATGAGAAGCAAAGACATGTGTTATATCATACACATCCGTTATCTGATGGTTCTGTTGTAGGATGGGAAAAATTAAGAGCGTATACGAGAAACGTCGGTATTCCATTTGGGATTGCTGCAGAGTTAATTGCAAATGGAAATGTAAATAGGGTGGGTGTTGTTACGCCTGAAGAAGCCTTTGAAAATCCACAATTGATTTTTGATGAGCTAGCAAAGCGCGGTATTCATATTCATGAAGAAGTTTCTACTTATAAAGAAAATTATAGCTTTGTATAAGTAAGGACGTTTATAAGGGAGATATAAATGAGGTGAAGCTATGTCTGTAGTAGGAGAAGAAAGAAAGCGAACCATTCTTGAAAAGGTAGAATTTAAAGGGAAAGTAAAGGTTTCAGAATTAGCGAGAGAATTTGCTGTATCAACAGAAACGATTCGTCGATATTTAGAAGAATTAGATCGTGAAAAGAAGCTGAAAAAAGTGTATGGTGGAGCTGTTCAACTTCCAGGCGCTGGAGTAGAGGCACCAATGTTAGAAAGAGAAATGCTACATATAGAAGAGAAGAAAAGAATTGGTTATAAAGCAGCGACATTTGTAGAAGACGGTGATGTCATTGCAATTGATGATGGAAGTACACCGCTTCAAATGGTTCCATACCTTGTTCATCGTAAAAACTTAACGATTGTAACAAGTTCATTTCCAGTCGCAACACAATTAATTTCTTCTATTAATAAAAAGATGTTTCACGGTGAAGTTTTGTTTATAGGTGGAAAAGTATCTCCAAAGCATTCGCGTGTATCAGGGTCTATTTCTCAGCAAGTCATACAGCAATTTCATTTTCATAAAGCGTTCGTTTCGATTGATGGGTTATTACCTAGTTTTGGAGTTTCCAGCTTTGAATTAGAGAAAGCGAAATTGTCAGAGGCGATGATGAAATTAGCTGAGAAAACATATATTTTATGTGATCATACGAAGGTAGGCGTGAAAGGGAATTATCGTATAGCAGCAATTTCGCGTATTCAACACGTAATTTGTGATAAAAAAATGCCATATAGCTTTGAAGAAGAACTTAAGAAGCATAATATTCAGTGGACAGTTTGTTAAATACAGTGAAAGCACATAAACTCCCGCCTAATTTTTAGGAGGGAGTTTTATTATCTGTAAATTGTAAAATAAAAGATTTGCAGTTATGCAAAAAGTGGACACATTTTCTCACCTCTTTCATATAATTTACCAATACAAAAAAAGTTGGTCGAAGGAAAGAAGGGAGAACATGTCAGAACGAATATATAATAAACTTGTATTGTACGCGAATATTTTGCAAAAAATCGGTGTCATCAATGAGAAGGAAAAAAGTGAAATTCTTCATACGATAGGTAAAAAAGCCCTTTGAATAAAGGGCTTTTTTATTTTTTTATCTTTAAAAATATAAATTTAATGTAATATTCTCATTGACAATGATAATGATATTCATTATCATTTATTTGTGGATAATTGATAATACTTATCAATTGTAAAGATTATATATGATAGGGGATATTATTTTGAAAAAAAATTACATGAAGGCGCTAGTAGTAGCGACAACATTAGCAATTCCATTTGCTACGTACTCTACTCCAGCATTAGCGGCATTAAAAGTTGAAGCAAATCAATCGGTAGCAGCAGCGAGTGATCGCACGTATGATACTGAGATTAAAATATATAAGGACCAAAAAGATGAGCCATCTATGGTTTCTCAATATATAAAAGATCCTAAAGTAACGATTGCAGCTGGCAAAAAAATTGTCACTGTAACAATGCAAGATAGTGATTATTTTCAATATCTTAGAATAGAAAATAGAAACCAGCCTGGTGTATTTCATGATGTGAAGGTTTTGTCAGAAGATAAGAGGAAGAATGGAACGAAAGTAGTTCAATTTGAAATTGGTGAGTTTGAGAAGAAGCACAATATGCAAATGCATATACTTATTCCAGCTATTGGATATGATCACAAATATCAAGTTCAATTTGAAATTAAAGATCCAACTGTAGGTAACAAAGAAACAGAGAAACCAGATGATAACTCTAATTCAGGCAATACGGAAACGGATAATCCAGTTGATAATCAAAATATGATAACAGATAAGAAATTAAGAGAGCTTGTTAATAAAAAAGTATTTAATAGAAAAGATTTAAATACACCAATTACGAAAGAAGATTTATTACAAGTAAAGGATTTGTTTTTAAATACAAATGAGATACTTGATTATAGTGCATTAAAATATATGCCAAATTTAAAATCTTTAACAGTTGCGAATGCGAAGATAAAAGATCCGTCGTTCTTTGCGAACTTAAAGCAATTAAGTCATTTAGCTTTGCGTGGTAATGAATTTTCAGATGTAACGCCACTTGTTAAGATGGATAATTTAGAATCTCTTGATTTAAGTAATAATAAAATTACAAACGTTGCACCACTAACTGAAATGAAAAATGTAAAAAGTTTATTTCTATCAGGCAACCAAATAGAAGATGTAACAGCATTAGCGAAAATGGAACAACTAGATTATTTGAATTTAGCAAATAATAAAATTACGAACGTTGCTCCATTAAGCGCTTTGAAAAATGTAACATACTTAACTTTAGCAGGTAATCAAATTGAAGATATTAAAGCGTTATATTCATTACCTTTAACAGACTTAGTATTAACACGTAATAAAGTTAAAGATTTATCCGGCATTGAGCAAATGAAGCAATTAGAAGAATTGTGGATCGGGAAAAATGAAATAAAAGATGTTACTCCTCTAAGTAAGATGACACAGTTAAAACAATTACACTTACCTAACAATGAGTTAAAGGATATTACGCCATTATCAAGTTTAGTAAACTTACAAAAGCTTGATTTAGAAGCGAATTATATTTCAGACTTATCACCAGTTAGTAATTTGAAAAAATTAGTATTTCTAAGTTTTGTTGCAAATGAAATCCGTGATGTGCGACCAGTTATAGAACTAAGTAAGACGGCTTATATTAATGTCCAAAATCAAAAAGTATTTTTAGAGGAAACAGAAGTAAATAAAGAAGTAAAAGTACCTATATATGAAAAAGATGGTGAGGTTTCTACGAAAATCCGTCTGAAGAGCGATAACGGTACGTATAGTAATGGTGTAGTGAAATGGAGTACACCAGGTGAGAAAATATATGAATTTGGTGTGAAAGATCCATTCGCGGATACAGGAATTTTCTTTACAGGGTCTGTTATTCAAAATGTAGTAGAAAGTAAAGACGGTAATACGTCTAAAGAAGATGAGAAAACAGAAGTGGTAGAATTTAAAGATGTACCAAAGGGACATTGGTCAGAAGAAGCAATTAATTACTTAGCGAAAGAAAAATTATTTATAGGCTATGGAAATGGTGAATTTGGATTTGGTGATAACATTACTCGTGGACAAGTAGCTCTTCTAATACAAAGGTATTTAAAATTAGAAAATAATCTAGTACCAAAAACGGCATTTACAGATACGAAAGGAAATATGTATGAAACGGCTATTGATGCAGTGGTTCAAGCTGGAATTATGACAGGCTATGGAAATGGTATGTTCCGTCCAGATGGAGTATTAACTCGATATGAAATGTCAGTAGTATTACAAAGAGTATTTCAGTTAAAAGAAAATGAAAATAGTGCAGAGAATTTTAAAGATATACCAAATGACCATTGGGCGAAAGGATATGTGAAAGCTTTAGTGGATAATAAAATATCAAAAGGCGATGGGGAAGGGAATTTTTTAGGAGATAATTTCGTAACACGTGAACAATATGCACAGTTTTTATATAATGCAATAAAGAAATAAAGTGAAACTTTAATCAGTGGGGGGTTTGTTCATTCCCCACTGATTATTAGCCCTCACTAATCGGGCTGCCCGTTAATGCGGAATAAAAAATGAGGAAAATACGCTATTCTTTAATTAAAGAGTAGCGTATTTTTATGTACAAAATGAAATAGGAAATAGATAGGAGTATAGACATATGAATAGCCTA